>CAZZJP010000024.1:0-14755 GCA_964654555.1 uncultured Desulfobulbia bacterium | reverse complement strand
ACTAGCATCCCACCACCTAAAATAGCCTATCACAATACCATTGTCGGTAATTGCTTGGTGGAAGACGGAGATTCATATGAGCATCTACCTTATGCGCGCTAAATGACAAGGATGCATAAATTTCTTTAGCCACATCCTTTATGGATTTACCTTCTATATTCTGTGTTATCTCTCTATTCATTAGTATTTACATCTTCAACGGTTCTAACGTCCATATACTGTTTAAGAAACCCCATATCTCGCTCAGACAACACAAATTGCACGCCAATTTCACAAGTCATATTTTCATCTCCTTTGCTCCAGGCGACAGATGCTTCCGGTATATGAACCGCTGTCTCCTGCTGGTTATGTAACTTTTCAAAAAGGCTCAATGTCAAAGGAGTCAGCAAATCCCCTTTTTTTATCCTAAAAGGAAATTCCCCTTTTATTTTAGCTCCTCTAATACATGTATCTTTTACTATCCCCTGTAAAATTCTTCGCTTATTTTCAAGAAAGAAGGTGGCGGTAGAATTGTTGACAGTCTCCACCCGTGGGTATTTTCTTCTCTGAATTCCAAAAATCTCCTCGGGAAAAACAATCCCAAGATAATTCTTGACCTTTTTTCGCGTAGTACATTCAAACCCCCGTAACGGTTGGCCAGGCAGGTGATAATAACACAAAAAATCACGTTTTGGATCACATTCATCCGGGCAAGTAATGGCTAAAAGTTTCTCTCCATTACATTTGGTTATCCCTTTAGCTATACTTTTCTTTGCGATCCCGGAATGTTTCAAAAGCAGAACCAGACTGATACCATTTTGTATGAGAAAATTGAGTTCGTTTTCAATTTCCCCGCTATTATTGGAGTAAACATTTTTCATAGATTATATAATGGTAAGGACTTGCAAGACTACTCTCAGACTCAGCAAAATCACGGGGGTCAGGATTGAGAGGTCATTCCCCATCTACGCAGGCTTAAAGAGCTTACAGCTGCCACCATCCCGAAGGTTAACATGCTGACGATCAGAGGCAGACCGTTGGTTTTGAAGAGATCGAGGAGAAAGACCTTCACCGCCGCCGCCGCCACCAGGACGACAGCAGTAATCAGAATCTCCTTATTGCGTAGTTTAAGGGCGATAATCATCAAAGTGATAATCCCGAGATTAAGGATAACACTTCTGGCACAATAGAAGGCGGCTTGATAATTCGGCATACTCTGGCTCAAAACAGCATAGGCCCCAAAACGGAACAGGGCGTAGAACTGAAACAGGCCGATCCAGAGCAAAATAATAGCGCTGTAATCATGTTTATCCAAAAAATACAGGAAACCGGGATTAGGGGCAGGCTTGTGCCGGCGGCACCAGCGATAACACCAGAGAGAGAGCAGGGCCAAAAAAAAGCTGCTGGCCATACCGATTTGATAGGGAGTGGCGAGAACTGAGAAATTACCATTTTTGGCCCCCCAGAAAATAACAACGGTCATAAAAGCATAGGCAATGGCCCTGGTGCCGCCACTCTGCCAGGACGCTGAACGAATCAGAAGAACAGCAGCGGCGGCAAACATCAAGGGCAGGGCCAGAAGGGTGGGAACCGCAGTGGCCAGTCCCTGTACCAAAAGGACAATAGCGGCCACCACAAACTCCTTGCCACGTTTACCTCCCTCATAGTGTTTTACCATCCAGGCGGCCAGGAGCATATAGGCGGCGGAGACAGCAACTGCGGCCCAGCCTAAAATTAAAGCCCCGCCCTGCCAGGGAATAAGCACGGCATACAGAGCAAAATAACCCCCTCCAGCGACAACTACCGGCAACAGATTATGGAATATATCCCGCTCTATGCGTCCTGTTCGATTGGCCCACAGTGTGGTATAGGTATAAAAGGTCCAGAACATAAAGAGCAGGATGGGAAAGAGGTACAGGCCTGCATGCGGCAGGTTGGCGGATCTGTTTAAAAGATCAAAATTCAGCTTAAAGGAGAGCATAGCCCAGAACAGGAGCGCTATAAACAGAGCATGCCAACGCAGGGCATTACTACGCCCCTGCCGCGCCGCAAGATGACCAAGCAGGACATTGGTAAAAATCAGCAGCCCCAGAAACGGAAAATTAGGGTTGGGAAAATCAATGACAAATCCACTGACAGCGGTTCCCCACAGGATGACAAAAAGTGTGATTCTGGCTCGATAGTAAATAGCGGCACTTCCCACGCTTAGAGAAGAAATTATAAGTAACAGGCAGGCAGCGGAATTGCTCAAGGCCGCGAATTTCCCATGCCCCTCCACGAGTACCGCTAGAAACAGCAGAATGCCGCAAACTGGAAATACCGGGGCCAGACGACTGCTGCGCCCATAGAGATATATGCCCGCCGCAACCAGCCCCGCAGCATAAATAAGGCCGATATAAGTACCAATTACATGCTCCAGCATACCGTTATCAGTCAGAGTGCGGAGCAGAAGAGCAAAAACGAGCATAAATGATACCGCAGCCAGACGGGGCAACAGCTCCTGGCCCATTTTTGCCCAGGAACCGGCCTCCACCGCTATTGCCCGTGGAGCGCTGGTCTCTTTTCCTCCTTTATCGCCAGTTTTATGTTGAGCAACCCCGGCAGCCAGCCCATCCAGCCGCAGGTGAAGACCTTCAACCTGCTTTTTGATCAATAATAACTCAGCCGTCAGAAATTCAACTTTACCCTCCAAAGACCCGAAAGATCCAGCCATAATCACCCCGCATTTGTCAAAAAAACCCCTGTAGAGGGGCCAGATAACAACCCATTAATAAATTAAAATAAAAAAATTATTCCTTGCGCATTTCAAAACTACATCGTATCCTAACCGCGCATACTACATGGTGGTACGCTACTTTGTGGCACGATACGATGTAGTACACCACAAAGTGGTATAAATCAATTCCATATTTTTATGCCATTGTCAAGATAATCGGTTGTTATTTTTTTAGTGTAAAGGCAATTAACAGATAATTTAACCAAGGAGGTAGCGTATGAAAAACCATGTCTGGCGGCCTTTCGCAGTAGCGATTGCCGCCATAGCCATTCTTTTGCTGGTACGAGCAAAGATGGTTCCAGCAGATTTTGGGGTTCACGGTAAAAGTTTTACCTATAACTTTTATCGCTTAGGGGCAATATCCGACTGGAAGGCTATGAAGGTTCATTACAAAGGCCGAAAGTACTGCCAGCAATGCCACGAGGAAAAGTTCAACACCATCATGGCCTCTCCGCATAAGATGATTCAATGTGAAAATTGTCACGGCCCCGCTATCGACCATCCAGACAATCCAGAGACCCTGCCCATAGATACCAGCCGCGGCCTTTGTCTACGCTGTCATACCGGTCTCCCCTACAACTTGAGTAACCGGGCTGATCTGCCAGCCATTGATCCCGGCACCCACAACCCAGGTAAGGACTGCGTCAACTGCCATAACCCGCATAACCCCACTCTGGAGGACATGAAATGAGTTGCAGCCGAAGAAAATTTCTAAAAAATGCCTTCACCGGCAGTATCGCGGCCAGTCTGCCTTTAACTGCCTTTAAGTTTTTAAACCCGGCAGAGGTTCATGCCTCCATTGGCGATGCCAAGGTACGCTGGGCCTTTCTCGTTGATGTCCAGAAATGTGTGGGCTGCGGCTTCTGTGTCAAAGCCTGTAAGTTAGAGAATGACATCCCCTATGACCTGCCGGTTACCAGAACCTGGGTCGAACGTTATGTGATAACAAAAGACGGCAAGGAGCATATCGACAGCCCCATGGGCGGCAGAGATGGCTATACCTCTCCGGTAGTTGAGGGTGATGATGTTAAGCCGGAGGATATCAACAAAGCCTACTTTTTACCGAAACTCTGCAATCAATGCGAAAACCCGCCCTGTGTCCAGGTATGCCCGGTGGGCGCCTCATTTCAGACCAATGACGGCGTGGTATTAGTTGACCGTACCTGGTGCATTGGCTGCGGCTATTGCATCATGGCCTGCCCTTACGGGGCAAGGTTCTTCAATCCCAAATACAAGGTGGCGGATAAATGTACCTTTTGCTATCACCGCATCTCCAAGGGTCTGGAAACGGCCTGCGTTGACGCCTGTCCATTCGGAGCTCGGAAAATTGGCAACCTGAAGGATCCCAATGACCCAGTCACCAAGATAATTAAAACAGAGAGGGTCTCTATCCTTAAAGATGAATATGGCACTAAGCCACAGGTCTATTACATCGGCCTGGATGATAGTGTGAGGTAAAAATATGACGCCACAATTATTTGTAGATGGTTTGAGTTGGACCACCAAGAGCGGCTTTGTCTATCCCAACGAATTCATTTACTGGAGCATCCAGATTGTTCTCTATCCATACATGACCGGACTGGTAGCCGGGGCCTTTGTTCTGTCCTCGCTTTATCATGTCTTCGGCCAGAAGGATTTACGCACCATTGCCCGTTTCTCACTGGTATTCTCACTGGCCCTGCTGCCGGTGGCCATGATGCCGCTTCTTTTTCACCTGCAACAGCCGTTACGGGGCATAGAGGTTATGTTCACCCCGCATTTTACCTCGGCAATTGCCGCCTTCGGTATTGTCTTCTCCGCCTACGCCATTATCGTCTTAACTGAAATCTGGTTTGTCTACCGCCGCTACTTTGTGGAACAGGCCATTGCCCGGAAGGGTAAACTTGGTTTTAGCAACGGGGTAATGAGACTTATCTATAATATTCTCACCCTGGGCGCCTACAATCTGGAGTCTGGTGCCATCGCGGTTGACAAAAAGGCGGTAAAGATTATGGCCGCCATTGGTATCCCGGTAGCCTGCTTTCTGCATGGTTATGCCGGGTTCATCTTTGGTTCGGTAAAGGCCAATGCCCTGTGGATGTCACCACTCATGCCGGTAATCTTCATCGTAAGTGCCGTGGTCTCCGGTATCGCCCTCTGTATGCTGACCTATATCATTATTATGGAGTGGAAGAAATTCAGGGCTACTCTGGCCCGAGGCCGGGGTGACGAGACGATTAAAAAATTAGGCGGTGTTGAGATGGATGTTATGATCAAGACTAAACGCTATCTCCTGGCCTTTCTGATTGCCGCCATCTCTCTGGAATTCTTAGATATGATTTTCCGGGGCTACACCGCCATGAAATCATGGGATATTCTCCGCGCGATCATGTTTCAGGAAGACTTTATCAAAATATTCGTTATGCAGTATTTCTTTGGTAATTTTATTCCGCTTGTCATGCTGCTCCTGCCCCGCCCCACCATCAAGAGGCTGATTGTCTCCCTCAGCCTGATTCTCTTCGGCGTCTTCATGATGCGTTGGAATGTCGTCATCGGCGGTCAGGCCTTCTCGCTCTCCTTTAACGGCTTTATGCATTACCATATGCCGTTCTGGCCCACCAGCCTGGAGACCTACAAAGAAGGATTCTTCGGGGCCATAACAGTGGGGATAACCCCATTCGTGCTCTTCTGGCTGCTCAACAAGGTAGTACCGGCCATTGAGGAGAAAAGCTAATCAACCATAAACACTTAGCTGCACATTGAAAAAGGGGGGCGGAAAATTAAATTTTCCGCCCCCCTTTTTTCATCCTGCTTCATAACCTCTGCAGTACAACTAACAGGTAATTTCTCCAGCGGTACGACAAAGATCGTATACGAAAGTGGTGGTGAACAGACATATAGGCTGGTGTTAAGCTGTTTTTGCGGTAACTATTTAGCTGCACCCAATCTGCGGTTGATAATGCCGTCCAGCATACGTATGTATAGCTGGACAGCATTATCAACCACATCTCGGGCACATCTAAACAGTTACAGTTCATAGTTTAGGGCAGGTTATCCGCCTTAGCTAAATAGTTACTTTTTGCGAAACCCAACAGTAAACTAACGGCACATAAGCACAAAAGATAGTTAAATTTTAACAAAATACGGCAAGACAGTTAGAACAACACCAGACAAGATAAGAATATAAAGATTTGAGATAAAATATGGACAGACCATTAACCCGATACCGCTGAAGAGTGGAATAACAGCTTTCTGCTTTTTGCCATAAACAAAAAAGCCGAAACCGATTGAGCTGAATATCACTCCCCATATTAGAACAGATGCATTCATTTGGTGTATTAAGGAGTTCATTTATCTGATGCAACTTCTCCGGAACTGGTGGCGAATATATTATAAATGCATACGATCTTTGTCGTACCGCTGGAGAAGTTACTTATCTTTATTTCCGCTCACGCTCACCCTGGTAGTAATAACCGCCACCACCCGCCGATTTTGGATACGCCCGGCAAGGGTGCTGTTATCAGCGATGGGATGAGATTCACCATAGGCCTTTATTCCAAGGCGTCCGGCCTCCACCCCCCGTTTTACTAAGTAATCCTTAACCGCGAGAGCCCGCCGTTCAGAGAGACGCATGTTATAGGCCTCAGTGCCGATTGAACAGGTATAACCCTCCATAATTGTTGTGGTATCAGGATATTTTTTCATAAAGTGGACAACCTCTTCAAGACGTCTCTGATACTGCGGTTTGATAACCGCCTTATCGAAATCAAAAAGGGTCTTCAGGTGTACTCGCAGCACCTTGTCATGCTGTAATTTTTTATATGACAGGGGTGGCGGCTGTTTAATTACCGAAGCCTTGGACGGCATGGTTTTGCCGCTTTCAGAAATCACTGGCTGCGGACTGCTGATATCAAAAAGAACATTCTCCATAAAATCGCTGATGGCGGCTGAATCATCAAGCCGCGCGGCCCGAACAGTAAAGCCGCCGCCCACCCTGTCCGGCAGCATTGAGGCCAGTTTAAAGGCTGCCGGATCAGAGCCGATAAGCACGGGATAAACCTTTATGCGGCCCTTATAATGTTCATCTATCATATCCGCCGTATCAAGCAGGGCCTGTCTGTAAGGAGACGAAAAATCACTGATTATAATAATGGCGGTTCGGCCCTTCACCAGCTTCATCTCCAGATATTCCGCTTCCAGGGCCTGAGCCAGGGGATTAAAGATGGAATCCGCCGGGGTATTATTAATAATCAGCTTTCTAAATCCCTTTTTATCACCCTGAGCCATGCCGTACACCAGGGTATTCTTAAAATCATATTCATTGGCGTTAGGGCCGAATATTCTTAAGCCCTGCGTTAGATTAATATTCCTGGGGATGGTAAGCTCCAGGCGGTCAAGCAGGGCCAGAGCGAGATCACGCCTCAACACCCCTTTTTCTCGACGCAGAAGGCTGTCGGAATCATCAAGCATGAAAATGAGATTATCCACCTTTTGCACATGACGACCGTCGGTAAGCCGTTCAGCGAGATTTATTACATCTTTATCAACAGCAGGCAGAGCCGGACGACGAGAGGAGGCAAAATGGGTCTGACAGGCTGTCAGCAGTACACAAAGGGCAAGGAGAACCAATAAGCGGATTTTTGAAGGCATGTCTATTTACCGGGAGGGCAAGGGTTAACTAATTTATATGTAATTAATCACAGGGTGAAACTGGCAGGCAACTGCAAACCCGCCTTAGTAAGCTGGGCACCGAAACTATCCTTCTATTGTATGCAGAACAGGTTATGTCCTGTCAAGTGACAATTTTATTCAGGTCTGCCCGCCGAGTAATTTATAGAGAACATAATGCCATGAGACCGTAATAATAAACAGAGTAAGTAGAATAAGGGACAGCCAGCCGGCCCGGCGCTGAAAGGTGGGAATTTTGCGGGCCATTGACGCCCAGCGCCGCCATAACTCCGGGCAATATCATCGTCAGTTTGGAGGCATTGGCCGTCCCTCATAACCGCGTTTTCATGGATGATTATGAAAACACGGTTAATTGATTTTATGGTACACCTGGTTTAGTAGTTTTAGCCCCTTAACTTTGGGGCTACCCAAAATTCCGTGCTGAAACCAATAGTTAAATTTAACGAGATGACAAAACTCAATAGACTACCGGCAGCCCTTCTTTTTTCCATTGGGCTATGCCGCCCTTCAGATTATATAATTTTGAATAGCCATTCCTGGCCATAATCTGCATAGCCGCGTAGCTGCGTCCTCCCACGGCGCAGTAAAGAAGAATCGTTCTGTTATTAGGCAGATTATAATTGCCTCTCATGATATTCCAGAATGGAACCAGCACCGAGTTCTGTAATTTTCCCTCCTGCAACTCCTGCGGTGAACGAACATCAACAATAAGTAAATCCGGCGTCTCACCAATAAGCCGCATAACCTGCTGCGGGGTGAGTACCTTATGGAAAGGGGCCTTGACTGCCACCGCCGAAGTTGAGCTGGATGCCGTTTTGGAAACCGCGCTGTTATTGCTGTTTTTCGAGCATGAAATTAACAGTAGTACCAGAACAACAAGACAGGCCGAAACAGTGATTACGCTACGATATTTAAAGCTCATTGGGATAGTTGATATTATTCCAGGCCGGAATAAGATGAGACGGCGGTTGGACAATCCGCACATGCTCCATGCCGCATATATGCCTTATTTTAAACTTGCCATCCATAGCCATTGCCTCGAAAACCGGGCTCATCCGCCCGTCGTATAAAGCGAATAAAGGCTGATAAAAATCAGTCTTCGGCACCAATGCCCAGTCTCCGGCCCGGCGCTGCTTTAAAAGCCAGCTTATGGCCGCTGTTGAGATATCAGGCATATCACAGGCGCAGACTAAAAGTGAGGCCGCCGGACGATAGCGGCTAACCGCCAGAATACCGGATAACGGCCCGGCACAGTCTGGAACATCGCGGAGACGCTGCCACTTGCCGGGAGGTAATTCCCCGGCCCCGACAACAACTACTTCATGGCAGAACGGGGTTAAAATCAAAGCGATACGCTCAAGCCAGGACTGCCTGCCGCCCTTGACCGGCAGGAGATGCTTAGGACTTCCCATCCGGCTGCTTTTGCCGCCGATAAGAATGCAGCCTGTCGGCCTTTCATAAATGAATTCCGTCATTTGCCGCCCGCATCATTCCGCCGCCGGCATCAGCCCCTGCTGAATAACATAGCGAATCATCTCCGCCGTATTTTTAGCCCCTATTTTACGCATGATATTGGCCCGGTGATGTTCCACGGTACGGATACTGATTCGCAGAACATCGGCAATTTCCTTACTCTTGTTGCCCTCCGCCACCAGCACAATTACCTGCTTCTCCCGATTGGTAAGCAGCTTGCCGGTCAGACGGCCGCCGACACATAATTTTTCCAGCTCATGGGGGAGAAAATTCTCCGCCAGAACAGGCGAGATATAACACCTGCCGTCTAAACATTGTTTGATGGCGGTTATAAGCTCGACATCGGAATCTTCCTTCAGGGCATAGCCATTGGCTCCCGCCTGCATGGCGCTGCACAGAAACTCCTTACTGCTGTGCATGGTAAGAATCAAAACCTTTATCCTGGGCCGAACCGCCCTCACCTCTTTAATGGCCTCAATCCCGCGCATATGGGGCATGGAGATATCAAGGAGGACTAAATCCGCTGAAGTATTTTCCAGCAGACTGATTAATTCCAGCCCGTCAGCCGCCTCGCCAACCACCCGCAGGTTATCTTCACCATCAATAATTTTTTTCAACCCCCGGCGGATCAGGACATGATCATCTGTCAGAATAATACGCGCTTCTTTCATAAAGTCACCTTGTTGTCTTTTAAAGAGCAGCAACCAGCCCCAATTCTCCCGACAGACCGGACTATCTGCCCCAACACATTATATTTATTCATAAAAGTTATAGATATTTAACAAAAGGAAAAGCCATCTTTTACATAATTCTTTTTAATTATCTTGACAAGTCCATAGCCGGTTTTATACCATTTTTTATTGTTTTTCAGTAATATCCGGTTAAAATCTGCATTGAGGGAACTGATTGTATTTTTCCCGGCTTTCAATTCGGGGATAGAACATTTTGCGCCCAAAAAGGCCAAACCCTGACCGGACACCGCTGATTATTTTGTCACAAGAGTCAAGGCGGAATCATTCACCAAAACCCCAAAACCTCAAAATGCCGAATTGCAACTTCCATTACGCCCCCGTCTTTCAGCTCGGGCCCGATACAACCAGCTATCGCTGCCTGACCAGCAGCCATGTCAAAACCATTGAGGCAGCCAGACGCCGGATTCTGACCATTGAGCCTGAGGCCCTGCGCCTCCTGGCCCATGAGGCTCTGCGGGATATATCCTTCTTCCTGCGCCGTAACCATCTGCGCCAGTTAGCCGCAATTATTGATGATCCCGCGGCCTCTGACAATGACCGTTATGTGGCCGCCACCCTGCTTAAAAATGCCAGGGAAGCGGCCAGAGGTATTCTGCCCGGCTGCCAGGATACCGGCACCGCCATTATCAACGCTCATAAGGGAGAACAGGTCTGGACAAATTGCGATGACCGGCAATACCTCGCGCGCGGCATATTTGACACCTATACCAGTGAGAATCTGCGCTATTCACAGATGGCGCCCCTCTCCATGTTTGAGGAGGTCAATACCCAATGCAACCTCCCGGCCCAGATTGACATTTATTCCCGGCCCGGCCGTGAGTACCATTTCCTGTTTCTGGCCAAAGGCGGCGGTTCCGCCAATAAGACCTTTCTCTATCAGGAGACCAAATCGCTGTTAACTGAGGCAAATCTCAGCGATTTCTGCCGCCGCCGGCTACCCGGACTCGGTACGGCCGCCTGTCCGCCCTATCATATCGCCCTGGTGATCGGCGGCACCTCGGCCGAGGCCAATTTAAAGACGGTAAAGCTGGCTTCGGCAGGCTATTATGATGATCTGCCAACAACGGGCGATAAATACGGCCGGGCCTTCCGGGATATGGAATGGGAGAGGCGCCTGTTGCTGATTGCCAGGGAATCAGGGATCGGGGCCCAGTTCGGCGGTAAATATCTGGCCCATGATACCAGGGTCATCCGCCTGCCGCGTCACGCCGCCTCTAATCCAGTCGGTCTGGGGGTAAGTTGCAGCGCCCATCGCAACATCAAAGCCAAAATCACCGATGAGGGGATATTTCTTGAAGAACTGGAAAAAGATTTTACCCCCTACGAAGATAAGCTGCGGATAAAAACCAAAGAGGCGGTGAACATAGATTTAGAACGGCCAATGCCGGAGATTCTGGCCCAGTTAACCAAGCAGCCAACGGGTACCCTTCTCCATTTAAACGGCACTCTCATTGTCGCCCGCGACATTGCCCACGCCAAGGTCAAGGAGATTATCGACCAGGGCGGCGCCATGCCGGATTATTTCAAGAGCCATCCCGTCTATTACGCCGGCCCGGCCAAGACCCCGGAAGGCATGACCTCGGGCAGCTTCGGCCCCACCACCGCCGGCCGTATGGATATCTATGTTGATGAATTCCAGGCCCTGGGCGGCTCCATGGTTATGCTGGCCAAAGGCAACCGGGCGCCGGAGGTGAGCGCCGCCTGTAAACGGCATGGCGGCTTCTATCTCGGCTCCATTGGCGGCCCGGCCGCAGTGCTGGCCAAGGAATGCATCACCAAAGTTGAGGTCATAGCCTTCCCCGAGCTGGGAATGGAGGCGGTACGCAGAATTACAGTCCGTAATTTCCCTGCCTTTATTGTCTGCGACGACAAAGGCAATGATCTCTACCGCAGGATTTAGCGTCATGGACAGACAGGAAATATTTATCTTCTCAAGTATCGGCCGCAAGGCCCTCATGGCCGTCAGCGGCGCCTTCCTCGGCTTTTTTCTGTTTCTCCATCTTCTCGGCAACAGCGCCACCTTCTGGGGGGCGAAGGCCTTTATCTCTTACGCCGCCGGTCTCCACAGTCTACCGGTGCTGGTACTGCTTTTCGAGGTAGTCCTGCTCTCCTTTTTTGCCATTCATATAGTCCTGGCCGCCGTCTCCTTTTATGAGAATCTCAGAGCCAGACCAGAGCGTTATTCATGCCGTAAAAACGCCGGCGGCCGCACCTGGGGCTCCCGCACCATGCCCTATACCGGAATATTAATCTTGCTGTTTATTATATTTCATCTCCTGGCATTCTGGGGCGTAAAGCCGGTGGAACTCGCGGCTCTGGTGCGTCATAATCTGAGCCGCCCCCTTACCGCCCTCTATTATTTAATCAGCCTTACCGCCTTGACCCTGCACGTCAGCCACGGCTTCTGGAGCCTCTGGCAGTCCCTGGGCCTTGGCCTGCGGCATACCGATTTATTACGAAAAAGCTCGCTTATAATCAGCATTACAGGCGGTCTGCTGTTCAGTTTGATTCCTCTGCTCTGCCTGCTGTCAGCAGATTTTCTGCGGTAGAGCTGTCGGTGGGCATAGGCCCGCCCTGCTAAATTTACCTTTGCGAATACTAAAAAAACAGCCATAGAGAGGACAGCCTTGCATAGCCGATTAAACGCCGGCATTCCACCCGGCCCCCTGAATACTAAATGGGATAACTATCGTTTTAACAGCCGCTTAATTAATCCCTCGAACAAAAACAAATACAAAATCATTATCATCGGCACCGGCCTGGCCGGGGCCTCGGCAGCGGCCAGCCTAGCTGAGCTGGGCTATAATATCCAGAACTTCTGTCTCCAGGACAGTCCGCGCCGGGCCCACAGTATTGCCGCTCAGGGCGGCATCAACGCCGCCAAAAACTACGCCAATGACGGCGATTCCATTCAGCGGCTCTTTTACGACACCATCAAGGGCGGCGATTTCCGCTCCCGGGAGGCCAATGTCTACCGGCTGGCCCAGATCAGTAATCAGATCATTGACCATTGCGCCGCCCAGGGCATCCCCTTTGCCCGTGAATACGGCGGCTGCCTCGCCACCCGCTCATTTGGCGGCGCTCAGGTGGCGCGCACCTTCTACGCCAGGGGGCAGACCGGCCAGCAATTACTCCTTGGGGCCTACGGCGCCATGATGCGCCAAGCGGCGGCAGGCAGGGTACAAATCCACCCCCGCACCGAGATTATGGACATTGTGGTAGTCGATGGCATGGCCAGGGGGGTAATAAGCCGCAATCTACTAAGCGGCCGGTTTGAACGGCACGCCGCCGATGCCGTAATTGTGGCTAGCGGCGGTTACGGTAATGTTTACTGTCTATCCACCAACGCCATGTCCTCCAACGTAACGGCAGCCTGGCGGGCCTATAAACGCGGCGCCGCCTTCGCCAACCCCTGCTTTGTCCAGATTCATCCTACCTGTATTCCGGTGCATGGCGAGCATCAGTCAAAGCTCACCCTAATGAGCGAGAGCATGCGTAATGACGGCCGGATCTGGGTACCCGGAAAGGCCGGAGATTCCCGGCCGCCGGAACAGATACCAGAGGCTGAACGGGATTATTTTCTGGAAACCAGATACCCGGCCTTCGGCAACCTTGTGCCCCGTGATGTGGCCTCGCGCAACGCCAAGGAACAATGTGACAGGGGGAAGGGGGTCGGTGACAGCGGCCTGGCAGTCTACCTTGATCTCTCAGATGCCATCCGCAGTCAGGGTAAAGAGGAAATATTTCGTAAATACAGCAACCTCTTTGAGATGTACGAAAGGATCACCGGCGATAATCCCCTGCGTACCCCCATGCGAATCTACCCGGCGGTTCATTATACCATGGGCGGCCTATGGGTTGATTACGGGCTCATGACCACCCTGCCCGGCCTCTTCGCCCTGGGCGAAGCCAATTTTTCCGATCACGGGGCCAATCGGCTGGGGGCAAGCTCCATGATGCAGGGCCTGGCTGACGGCTATTTTATCATTCCCGCCACCATCGCCCCCTATCTTGCGGCTGTACAGGCCGGTCAAATTAATACCGATCACCCCCAATTTGCCACCTGTGAGCAGGAGGTGAAAACTAAAACAACCCGCCTTTTATCCATCAGGGGCCGCCGCACGGTTGATGATTTCCACCGCCGGCTGGGTGATATTCTCTGGAATAAATGCGGCATGTCCCGCAATGAGCATGACCTGCGCCAGGCTCTAAAAGAAATTCCCCGCCTGCGGCAGGAATTCTGGCGGGATGTCCTGGTTCCGGGGAGCGGCACCAGCCTTAATCAATCCCTTGAACGAGCCGGGCGGGTGGCGGATTTCATGGAGCTTGCCGAATTAATGGTACACGACGCCCTGGAACGGCGGGAGTCATGCGGCTGCCATTTCCGGGAGGAGAGCCAGACCGCCGACAATGAGGCCCTGCGGGACGACGAGCATTACGCCCACATAACGGCCTGGGAATATCAGGGGGCGGACACTACACCCATCAGCCGTCGGGAGCCCCTTGATTTTGAAAATATCAGACTTAGTCAGAGGAATTACAAATAATGGCTCTCATTCAACTTAAATTAAAGATCTGGCGGCAGTCGGGGCCGGAGAGTAAAGGCTGCTTCAAGAAATATGACACCGGCGCGCTTTCAACGGATATGTCGTTTCTGGAGATGCTCGATGCCGTAAACGAACGCCTTACCTTAGAGGGTGAAGAGCCCATAGCCTTTGACCATGACTGCCGGGAAGGAATATGCGGCATGTGCGGTACCATGGTGAACGGTTACGCCCATGGCAAGGAAAAATCCACCACCCTCTGCCAGCTCCATCTGCGCCACTTCCAGGACGGCGAGACCATTATTATTGAACCATTCAGGGCCAGGGCCTTTGGGACAATCAAGGACTTGATAATTGACCGCGGGGCCTTTGATCATATTATTACCGCCGGCGGCTACGTCTCGGTAAATACCGGTTCAGCACCGGATGCCAACAGCCAGACCGTGTCCAGAGCGGCCGCCGAGGAGGCCTTAGATGCCGCCGCCTGTATTGGCTGCGGAGCCTGTGTCGCCAGCTGCCCCAACGCCGCGGCCATGCTCTTTACCGGGGCCAAGGTCTCCCAA
>CAZZJP010000023.1:0-14817 GCA_964654555.1 uncultured Desulfobulbia bacterium | reverse complement strand
CGGTTGAGGCCATGGGCTCGGATGAACTGCTCCTTGATATCGTTGGTACCGGCGGTGATTCATCGGGTACCTTCAATGTCTCCACCACCTCCGCCTTTGTGGCGGCCGGGGCTGGAGTGGCGGTGGCCAAACATGGCAACCGCTCCATCTCTAGCCGCTGCGGCAGCGCCGATGTCCTTGAGGCCCTGGGCGTTGATCTCAATATGAGCCCTGTCCGGATTGGTCAATGTGTGCGGGAAATCGGCATCGGTTTCATGTTTGCCCCCATGATGCACGGGGCGATGAAATATGCCATCGGCCCCCGACGGGAGATCGCGATTCGGACGATCTTTAATATCCTGGGCCCGTTAACCAATCCGGCGGCGGCCAATGTCTATCTTCTCGGGGTCTATGATCCAGCTCTTACTGAGATTATGGCGGAGGTTTTAAACAATTTCGGGGTTAAACGGGCTCTGGTGGTCTGCGGGGCCGGTAATATTGATGAGATAACTACCACCGGCACTACTAAGGTCTCAGAGACCGATGGTCATAAGGTTACTAACTATAATATTAATCCCAAGGACTACGGCTTGGCCCCGGCAACTCTGGCCGATATCAAGGGCGGGGAGACGGCTCAGGAGTCGGCCCGTCAATTGCGGGATGTCCTGTCAGGGAACCCTGGCCCCTGTTATGACGTGGTTATCTTTAACGCCGGCGCTGCTATCTGGGCCGCGGGTCGGGCCGCAGATCTGGCTTCTGGCATTGAATTAGCGCGGCAGACTATTGATTCAGGGGCGGCCCTGATTAAGCTGGAGGCCCTGGCGGCCTTTTGCGGCCATGATTCTTGATAGCATAGTTGAATATAAACGGCAGGAGGTGGCAAGGCTCAAGGCTCAAGGCGGGCCGCGGCCGCCGGAGATGGAGATTGCGCCGCCGCGCGGGTTTAAAGACGCTCTGCTGAGTTACGAAGGGGTGGCGGTCATCGCCGAGGCCAAAAAAGCCTCGCCCTCCAAGGGCTTGATCTGCCCGGATTTTGAGCCGGCGGCAATTGCCCGTGATTATGAAAAGGGCGGAGCCCAGGCCATGTCCGTTCTCACGGATGAGCATTTTTTCCAGGGCTCCCTATCCTATATTCCCGAGGTACGGAGTGTGGTGAACCTACCGGTGCTACGCAAGGAATTTATCATTGATGAGATCCAGATCAGGGAGGCGGCCCTCTTCGGAGCCGACGCCATTCTGCTCATTGCCGCTATTCTCGCTGATCGTGAGATGGAGGATTATCTAAGCCAGGCTCGGGAGCTGGGGCTTGATATCCTGGTTGAGGCGCATGACGAGAGGGAGGCGGAACGTTCTCTAAAGGCCGGTGCCGATCTCATCGGGATCAATAATCGTAATCTTCGTGATTTTACAGTGGATATTGAGACAACTTTCCGGGTAATGGCCGAATTACCGGCGGCGGTGCCGGTGGTCAGCGAATCAGCGATTAAGGATAGTGCTGATATGAGGCGGCTTGCCGGGCATGGAGTTTGCGCCGCTCTTGTTGGTGAGTCCCTGATGCGGGCGCCTGACCGTGTTCAGGCCCTGCGTGACCTGCGCCTGTCGGCCCTGTCCCGTTAACCAGTAAAGAGGACAAAAAAATTAATGGTTCCGCGAACGAGAATCAAGGTATGCGGTATTACAGAACAGAGTGAGGCCGAGGCCCTTGCCCGTCTTGGGGTAGATGCCCTGGGCTTTATCTTTTATAAGGCAAGTCCGCGTTATATTGAGCCGGAAGCGGCCCGGAAAATTATCAGCAGTCTGCCGCCTTTTGTGGATGCCCAGGGAGTATTTGTTAACGAGGATCCTGATTTGGTCAATGACATTGCCCAATATTGTTCCTTGAGCTTTGTCCAGCTGCATGGTTCTGAACCGGTTAAATATTGTCAAGCCATTAATACCCCCATAATAAAGGCCTTTCAAATAAAAGGTAGAGAGAGCCTGAAAGATATTAAACCATTTGAGGAGTTGACCAAGGGGGTTTTGTTAGATACCTATCATCCTGAACTGGCTGGCGGTACCGGGGAAAAGTTTGACTGGCAGCTCCTCGCGGATCATTTAATCTCCAAGCCCTTTATTTTAGCTGGCGGTCTTAATGTCGGTAATGTGGAAGAGGCGGTTAGAATAACCCGGCCCTGGGCAGTGGATGTTAACTCTGGGGTGGAAAGTTCCGCCGGCCATAAGGACACGCTCCTGGTTGCGGAGGTTATGGCGGCAGTTAGAAGGGCGGACAACTCGAAAATGTAAAAGTATTGAGTGAGCAGGAGAGAGTCCTGCCCACTCAATAAGAGAGAGACATTATTATATATACAACATATTTCCTTTCTGTCAAATTGTCGCATAGCTCGCGGCCGCCTTATGTAAATTATTAGATACCCGCCTGTAGTTCCGATGAAGTGTTGAACTGTTCCTCATAATAGTTTCTTCTCTCCCCTCGTTTATCTTTAGTACTAACCTGTTATTTGTTGGAAAATCGCTGTGTTAAAAAATATATATGTTGACTTTATGGCCTTTTTGTCCATAAAATTAAGTTTATCCATTCTGTATTCCTTCTTAAAATACAAGAAGATAGGGTAACTATTCAAAATTGAGGCTGCGGCGCTCGGCATCCCCGGTTGAGATGGTGGGAGCTAAAGCAAGAGGGGTAAATGCCATAATGGAGAAAACCATTCAGGAATTACGGCGGATAATTTCCTTTAAGGACGCAACCCAGGCTGGGGATATAGTCCTGGCCGCTATTGCCGAACCAAAATCTATTTTTTACGCTCTAATTATGGATATCAGTCCTGATCAGGCTAAACGTGACTGGTGGCAGTTGACTATGCACATCCTGGGGCTGCCGCCCCAGAAGGTAACCTGGGCTCTGCGTGAGCCTCAATTCTGTGGCCGGGAAACTTTTACCATGAATGGTATAGAACATTTTATGCAGGCTGTTGACTTTGGGCCGGTTACCGCGCCGCCCGCTTCTAAGCCTCCCGAGCGCCGGAAAGCGGTTTTGCGGGTGGTGAAGTGAAGGCATGGTCTCGGAACGCCGGCTTATAGATTATATCAAACGGGCAGTGGGTAAGACCCCGGCGCGGGTACAGGGAATTGGCGATGATTGTGCCGTCTTTGGTGCTCGGGCGGGCTGTAAGCAGCTGGTAAGCGTTGATACCCTGGTGGAGGGTGTACACTTTGATCTTGCCTGGCATGGCCCGCGGGAACTCGGCCATAAGGCGGCGGCGGTAAATATAAGTGATATTGCCGCAATGGGAGGTAAGCCGTGTTTTGTTCTGCTTTCCATGGCTCTTCCAGCCCGCTTGGATTTTGCCTGGCTCACCGCTTTTACCGAGGGTTTTACGGCTGAGTTAAGGGAGTACGAAATCGTGCTTATCGGCGGTGATACCGTAGCCTCTCCGGCGGGTTTGTCGTTGTCAATCACCATTATTGGCGAGGCTGAGGAGGGCCGGATTTTATACCGCTCCGGGGCCGGGATTGATGATGTGATTATGGTCAGCGGCCCTTTGGGTGATGCCGCCCTGGGTTTAAACCTCTGCCGTCAGGGTCTTGATGATCTATTGGCTGCCTGGCCGCGGCTGACCGCGGCCCATCTCACTCCGCGGCCGGAGGTCGCGCTGGGCCGTTATCTTGCTGCCAGCGGCGGGGTAACGGCTATGCTTGACATGTCCGACGGGCTAACTACGGATCTGGCCCATATGTGCGAGGCCAGCGGTCTGGGAGCGCGCATTGATGCCGATTTGATCCCGGTCTCTGTTTCTGCCAGGCAGGCGGCTTTGGCTCTTGAGATAGATGTCCTGGATCCGGCCCTTAACGGTGGTGAGGATTACAAGCTGCTCTTCACCTGCCCGGCGGCCGCTGCAGAGGACTTGAGGCGGGAGGTAAGGGCCAGCCTTAAACGACAGATATTCAGGATTGGGAAGATGGTACCCGGCCGCGGGGTTCTGCTTTGTGGCCGGGAGGGGGAACGGGATGTTTCATTTCAGGGCTATGAACACTTAACTACGTGAACCATGTCAGGACTTGCTGAAAATATAAATGTTGAGCGCATCCCCACTCTGCCCGCTGTGGCCGTTGAGGCCATTCGCCTGTTAGAGGGTGATCCTTCTAATTTTGAATCGGTGGCAGATCTGCTGCGTAACGATCAGGTGCTGTCCGGCCGCATTCTTCGCTATGCCAATGCCGCCTTTATCGGGGCCCGCCAGAAGATTACCTCCATTCCCAGGGCCATTTCTCTTTTGGGTTTTAATACCGTCCGCGGCTTGATACTCTCGGTCTCGGTCTTTGACTGCTTTTCTGATGCCTCCCAGGAACGGCTTGAAGGGCTGGTTAATTTCTGGCTCCACGCCATCGGGGTGGCGGCCGCCTCTGAACTGCTGGCTGAGAAACTGGGATTTGCCAATGTTGATGAGGCCTATCTCGCGGGTCTGGTACATGATATCGGTAAACTGATCTGTTATCAGCAGATGCCGGAGGAGTTTAACGCGGTCTGTCTCGAGCTGGAGAAGCAGGGCGGATATTCCACCGATGCCCCTCTGGCTCTTGATGTTGAGCGGCGTAAGATGGGGCTGGATCATACTGATGCCGGCCGTATTGCCGCTGAGCAGTGGATGTTCCCCGAGGACTTAGTCAAGGCCCTGGCCGCTCATCACCAGCCCGTACCCGAGGCTGTCAGGCCGGAGAAGGGAAATCTCTACCAGTTAGTACGTTTTGCCGATGTGATCTGCGTCTGTCACAATATCGGCTCCAGTTATTTTTTCTCCACCGGGGCCTATGATCATCAACATTATCATTTCGCCCTGGAAAACTTTATGCTCCTGAACGGTATAGAGGGTGAGGAGATTGATGATCTGGTGGCTGAGGTTATGAAACGCATCGGGAAAATGGCCGTGGTCATGGGTTTTCATGATTCGGAGACCTACCAGCGTCTGCTGTCTTCCGCCAATGTCAGCCTGGGAGCGATGAGTGTTGATCTGGGACAGCAGAACAATGAGCTGCTGACAGCCAACCGGGTTTTAGATGCGGCCTGCGGCCTGGGACGAAGCCTGAAGCCGGGGCTGACCATTGCTGAGGCCCTGCGGGAGATACTGCTGGCGGCCCAGGAGGCCTTTGGAGTTAAGCGTTGTCTATGCCTGGCCTTAGATGATGGTGAAGCCCACTTTCGCGGTCAGATATACAGCGGCGGCGAGTTCGCTGAGTTTTCAGTGCCGCACCGGGGAGATCCGGCGGTTAAGCCCGAGGCCGACATGGAGACGGAGGCCCTGCACCAGTTGAGGCGGGCAAGTCTGGATTTTGAGCAGGGTACAATTATGGAATCCGGGGTCGCTGAGATTATTGCCGGTTCGGAGTTTATGGCTGGTTTCTTTCTCGGTGATCAGAAATCTCATGGCCGGGTGGAGCGCATAATTGGTGAGTTACTGGTGGATTTTAAGGATGCCTCGCCGCCGGTAGCTGCTCTGGCTGAGATGCGTCGTAATTTTGAGTTATTGTCCACGGCCGCGGCCAATGGTATTGACCGTATTCTCATGGAAAAGGATCTGAGCCGTCAGGCCAGGGCAATGGAGGCCGAGGCCCGTAAGCTGGAGGAGCATCAGCGTCAGCTCTTTAATACTCACCGTCTGGCTACTGTGGGGCGGCTGGCGGCCGGTGCCGCCCATGAAATTAATAATCCCCTGACGATTATCTCCTTGAATTTACAGATTATGGAGCGTTTGCTAATTCAGCAGCCTGATGATGAATTGCGCCGCCGTCTGGAGGTTATTGCCGACCAGGAACGGCGGATCTCTAAAATTATTGGTGATCTCATGGGCTTTGCCCGCCCCAATGAACCTAAATTCACCTCAGCGCAGGTTGGGGAGTGTATGAATATGGTTCTTGGTGTTATGGGTGACCGGGTCTCCATCTCTAAAATTGAGATCGTTAATAACATTCCGGCGGATTTGCCCCCTGTTTTTGTCGATGCCATGCAGATTGAGCAGGTCTTTATGAATCTCCTGATCAACGCCATTCACGCCATGCCTGAGGGCGGTCGTCTGGAACTGCGGGGCGGGGTTGACGGCCATGAGCGGGTAGTCATCGCCGTTATGGATAATGGTGTCGGTATTTCCAGGGAAAATCTCGGTAAGATATTTGATCCGTTTTTCACCACCAAGAAGCAGGGGGAAGGCACAGGGCTGGGGTTGGCGGTATGCCACTCCATTATCGAGCATAACGGCGGTGTGTTGCAGGTGGAGAGTGTGGAGGGCGAGGGTAGTACCTTCAGCGTCCGGCTGCCCATTGACCATGGGGTACAGCTTCGGGATTTGAAAAAGGCGGTGGATCAGAAGACCGTGCGGAGCGATGAGCAGCATGAAGTTTGCCGGATTTTGATTATTGATGATGAACGGCTGCTCAATGAGATGCTGCAGGAATGTCTGAGGGCGGCGGGATATAATGTTGATGGGGCCTTCGACGGAGTGGAGGGTATCGGCATGCTGCGTTACCAGAAATATCATCTCATTCTGCTCGATGTCCGTATGCCTCGTAAGGATGGCCTGGAGGTTCTGAAGTTTGTTAATCGGGAATTTCCGGATATCCCCGTTATTATTGTTACCGGTCTGGCATCACTGCAGGAGATTAAGGATACCGTGAAGATGGGGGCCTTTGCCTGTCTGAAAAAGCCGTTTGTCTTGGAGAAGGTCTTGAAAACGGTTAACAAGGCTCTGTCATCTAAGTGTAAACACGAGTAGGTGATAGCTTGACTTGAGGTACGAGGTTACGTTTTTTTATGAAGCAATTGCTTACCATTACCGATTTAAGTGCCGCCACCGGTCTGGAAGAGAGTCTTATCCGTTTTTATGAATCAGAATACAGTTCCCGGCTGCCGGAGAAGATTGTTCGGGGTGACGGTCTTTTCTTCCGTCCGGAGGCCGCGGCCGTCCTGCGTGATATTCATGCCCGGTACGGGAGCGGCGGTACGGCTCAGGCCCCGAATAGGGGCTATGGGCGGGTAATCGCGGTCAGTTCCGGCAAGGGAGGGGTAGGTAAGAGTAATCTGGCCCTTAACCTGGCCATTGAATTTCAACGGGCTGGTCACATGACCCTGATCCTGGATGCTGATCTCGGCATGGCCAATATCCATCTCCTGGCCGGGGTGCAGCCTCGTTATACCCTGGGCGATTTTCTTAAAGATCAGGTTCCTGTTTCCGAATTAATTACTTCCGGCCCTTGCGGGGTGGGAATTATTCCCGGCGGAGCCGGGATCATGGCCCTGGCCGACAGCACGGCGTATGATCGGCAGCAACTGCTTGGCGCCCTGGAAAGTATGGAAAAAAACGCCGGGATCATCGTGGTGGATACAGCGGCGGGAATGGGGGCCGGGGTGCGTGATTTTCTACGGGCCGCCGATGAAATCATTATTGTTTTAACCCAGGATATAACCGCCATGGCCGATGCCTACGGATTGCTCAAGGGGCTCCAGCGGGAGGGGCTGCGGGGGTTGGTATATTCGGTGGTTAATATGACTGCCTCCCTGAAGCAAGCGGCCGCGGTTGCTGAACGTTTCGCGGTCTGCGCGGCACAATTTTTGGATTTGCGGGTGGAAAATATAGGCTATATTATGCGGGATTCCAGCTTTGCCGCCGCCACCGCCCGTCGTACTCCGCTGAACGTTTTTGCTCCGCAGTCGCGGGCGGCCAAGAATATTCGCAATATAGCCGGCTCGTTGTTGCGCGGGGCGGAGAAAGGCATTAAGGTGAACTCCGCTTTTAAGCGTTATATGAAGATGGTGAATATAGAGGCGGAAGAAAAGAATTAGTTTTATAGTTTTTGCAATCCAGGGCTAATTGTTATGAATCAAGCCGATCATTGGGCGCTTCAGTTCGGACTGTGTCGTAATCCATTCCAGGATAATATCGACACCGATCTCTTTTTTCGTACCCGGCAGCATGAGGAGGCTCTGCTCAAGATTGCTATGGGGCTGAGGGATAAACACGCTCTTATTCTCCTCGCCGGGGTTTCCGGCACTGGTAAGACCCTGGTCTCGCAGGCCGCTCTGCGGGAGATGGATAGTTTATTGTATAAGCCGGTTCTGATTCTGGCCCATCCGGGGATGAGCCGAGCCGGGCTGTTGTCAGCTGTTGTCCAGGAACTGGAACTTGAGCCTGGCCGCTTTTCGGCCCAGCGTCTGCGCGCGGTGCAGGATAAGGCCCTGCACCTCTATGCCGAGGGCAGGCGTTTAGTCATTATCATTGATGAGGCCCACTTTTTGAAGGCCGACGCCCTTCACCTTCTGCGCACCCTGTCTAATCTGGAGACCGAGAAGGAGAAGCTGGTGACGGTGTTGCTTTGCGCCGAACTTGCCCTGCTTCGTCGGCTGCGCGCCCCCTCCTATGCCGCTCTCCGCGGCCGTATTACCTTTGCCATTACCCTTAGTCCTCTTAATGTCGCTGATCTGGAGCAGTATGTTAAATATCGGCTATTAAAATGCGGTGCCGGTTCCGATCTTCTGCCGCCGGAGGTCTATCCTTTGGCCCTGGAAAAGAGCGGCGGCATCCCCCGCCAGATTAATCGTCTCTTTTACTGCGCCTTTATAGAGGCCATGGCGGCTGATTCCCCCTTGAATTTGAGTATGCTGGAAACGGCGGCTGTTACCCTGGCGGCGCTGCATGACTAAAATTAGTGATCTGCGGCTGAGCGGCAAAAGGAGCGCTCTGCCGGAGGACAGAGGCGTAGCGGATGTGGAGCTTGCCGCGCTCAGCATCCCCGGCCCGCGGGGGGAGGCGGAATTTAAGCTCGTGACTTCGTTTAAGCCTTCCGGTGATCAGCCGCAGGCCATTGATTTACTTTCGCGGGGCTTAAGGGCGGGAATCCGATCTCAGGTACTTCTTGGGGTAACCGGCTCTGGCAAGACCTTCACCATGGCCCAGGTCATTGCCGGGGCGGGGCGTCCCGCTCTTGTTCTGGCCCCGAACAAGACGCTTGCCGCCCAGCTCTACGCTGAGCTGAAGGAGTTGTTCCCCGACAACGCCGTGGAGTATTTCGTCAGTTATTACGATTATTACCAGCCCGAGGCCTATATCCCCCAGTCTGACACCTATATCGAGAAGGACTCAGCCATCAATGATATCATTGATAAGATGCGTCATGGGGCCACCCGTTCCCTGCTCACCCGCCGTGATACGGTTATTGTAGCCAGTGTCTCCTGTATCTATGGTCTGGGTTCGCCGGATGAGTATGAGGGCATGAATCTGACCCTGCGGGTTGATGAGGAATACGCCCTGGAGGATATTCAGCGCCGCTTGGTCTATATGCTCTATGAACGTAATGATATCTCCTTTCACCGCGGTACCTTTCGGGTGCGGGGCGATGTCCTGGAGATATTTCCGGCCTATGAGGATGAGCGGGCCGTGCGGGTGGAGATGTTTGGCGATACTGTGGAGGCCGTCAGTATGATTGACCCCCTGCGCGGGGTGGTGCTGGAGACTCTTGACGAGTTGACCCTCTTCCCCGGCAGTCATTTTGTGACTTCCAAAGAGCGCTTAGAGGCGGCCATGCTCTCCATTAAGGCGGAATTAAAAGAACGGCTGACGGAACTCGGCAGCGCCGGCCGTCTGTTAGAGGCCCAGCGTCTGGAGCAGCGGACGGAGTTTGATCTGGAGATGATTGCCGAGCTGGGCTATTGTAACGGTATTGAGAACTACAGCCGCCATCTCACCGGCCGGCGGCCGGGGGAGCCGCCCCCCACCCTCTTAGACTATTTCCCCGAGGATTTTATTCTCTTCATCGACGAGAGTCATATCTCTGTGCCCCAGGCGCGGGGGATGTACCGCGGCGACCGCTCCCGCAAGAAGACCCTGGTGGAATTCGGTTTTCGGCTGCCCTCGGCCCTTGATAACCGGCCTCTGCGTTTTGAGGAGTTTGAGGCCCGGATAAAACAGGTGATCTTTGTCTCTGCCACCCCTGGTGATTTTGAGATGGAGGCGGCTCGGGGCCGGGTGGTGGAGCAGATTATCCGGCCCACCGGCCTTATGGATCCGGAGATTGAGGTGCGGCCGGTGGACAGTCAGGTGGATGATCTTTTAGAGGAGATCCGCTGCCGCAGCGCCCGCCGGGAGGCGGTACTGGTCACCACCCTCACCAAACGCATGGCCGAGGATTTAACCGAATATTACGAGAATCTCGGAGTGGCGGTGCGTTATCTTCATTCCGATATCAAGACCCTGGAACGGGTGGAGCTGATCCGTGAACTGCGCCAGGGTGAGTATAATGTCCTCATTGGTATTAATCTTCTCCGTGAGGGGCTGGATATCCCCGAGGTTACACTGGTGGCCATTATGGATGCCGATAAGGAGGGCTTTCTGCGCAGTGAACGTTCGTTGGTTCAGACCTGCGGCCGGGCAGCCCGCAACGTCCAGGGCAAAGTGATTATGTATGCCGCGCAAATTACCGGCTCCATGCGTTATACCATTGAGGAGACGACCCGCCGCCGCCGGATTCAGGCGGATTATAATCAGCGGCACGGTATTACTCCGGCGACCATAAAATCTAAAATTAAGGATATTGCCGCCACTATCTATGAGCGTGATTATCCGGAATTACCTGCTATGGCTGCTGAAGAGGAGGAAAGTTACACCAACCTGGCCGATCTGCGCCGTGAGATCAAAGAGCTTGAGCGCGAGATGCGGCAGGCGGCGGCGGAATTGGCCTTTGAAGAGGCTGCCGGGCTGCGGGATCGGATCAAGAAACTGCGGGAGCTGGAATTACAATTTTGAATTTTGAATTTTGAAAAAAATGTCCTTTGGTTATAAGTTATCGCTAAAAATAGTGCCGCCATTATACAGCCTCCTAACCAAAGCCCTTTTTGCCACCTGTCGGCTGCGGGAGGAGGGGGGCGGCCATCGTGACGAGGTTGTTGGGGCTGGGAGGCCCTTTATCGCCCTTTTCTGGCATTATTCGGTACTCTGTTCATTGATGATGACTGAGCATACCCCCGCTGTGGCCATGGTCAGCGCCAGTCGGGATGCCGAGTATGTTTCCCGCCTTCTGCGCCGCCACGGCGTGGATACGGTACGGGGATCCAGAGGTAAGGGCGGACTCAGGGCCCTGCGGGAGATGATGAGGCAGATGACGGAGGAGAGCAAAAACGCCGTCATTGTCGCTGATGGTTCCCAGGGGCCGCCCCTTGTTCTGCAGGCCGGAGCAATCCTTCTGGCCTCAAGAACCGGGGCGCCCATTCTGCCCGTGGCCTGGGGAATGAAGCGTTATTGGGCCTTTAACAGCTGGGATCGTATGATTCTGCCCCGGCCCGGCGCCGCCATCCGGGTCTGTTTCGGGGAGCCAGTCTCGGTTCCCGCCCGCTTGAAGGCAGCTGATCTTGAGGAGCGACGCCTTGATGTGGAGGAACGGCTTCTAAGGCTCTATCGGCAGGCCTGGGGGACGACGGGTACTGATCGTCATTGAGGGCCAGACTCAGGGCGGCTCAGGCCGCCGTCCTCTAAAAGTTCAAGTTTATTTTCTCCTTTACCTTTTATTCCGTATAAATTATCTTGGCTCTGAACCGTAACTGTTTAAGGATGTAACTATTCAGCGAAATGCCTGTAATGACCAACCGCTGGTTGGGTGCAGCTGAATAGTTCCTAAGGATCAAATAAGATATCTGCCTTAAACGTGAAAAAACTATCGCATAACGCCGTATAATCTCACTGGCGGCCGGTTGCCATAGGAGGGGGTGGCTATGTTTAGAGTAATGGTTTTCCTGCCGCTGTTGACGCTTTTTCTGCTTTATCCCCTCACTGTGCCAGCCGCGTCCCGGCCCCGTTTGCGTATACTTACCTGTGAAGAACCACCCACCAATTATATGGAAAACGGCCGGATTACCGGGATAAGTACGGATATTGTCCGTGAATTGAGGCGCCGTACCCATTCTAAGGGCGTTGTTCAACTCTGGCCCTGGCCCCGGGCATATAACACCGCTCTTCATGAGGCCAATGTCGTCCTTTTTACTGCCGGCCATACCGCTCGGCGTGACAAACTTTTTTATTGGGTGGGGCCTTTATTTAAGAAACGCTGGATTTTCTTGGCCCGCCGGAAAAGCGGCTATCAGTTCTCCGACTGGCGTTTGGCCCGGGAGGTGAAAAATATTGTGGTAATGCGCGATGATGCCCGGGCGCAATTGCTGCATGAGGCGGGCTTTCGCAATGTCACCGAAGTCTGCGGCCACCTCCAGGCTCTGCGTATGCTGGCCGCCGGCCGGGCCGATCTCTGGCCGACCTCGAATATGGAGGCCGCGTTCATTGCCCGGCAGAACGGCATTCCCTGGGATGATTTCAGCCAGGCCGCAGTAATTAAGGATACCTATACCGCAATTATTATCTCTAAGGGTACGGCACTTAAAGTGGTGCGTGACTGGCAGCGGGCCTGGGGCTCAATGGTTGGAGACGGCACTCTGACCGCTATTGCCCGGCGCTGGTCACAAAAACTCAAAATTGATATTCATCTCCAGGGCCGGATGCTGGTCTTTGGCGGCCGGCAGGGTGCGGTGGAATAATGGGAGTTAGTCGTCTTTACCGTCAGTCCCCTCTGCTCACCCGCATGGTACTTTATCTGGCCGTTTTTGGGGTGGCGGCCGTTCTGCTCACCGCTGTGCTGGGGAGTAACTCAGAGTATCGCTATAAAATAGAACATATTCGGCAGTATATAGCCGGTTTGGGGCAGACCCAGGTACCGGTACTGAGTCGTAATCTCTGGACTATGAATGATGAGGCGGTGCGTTTGCAGTTAAGCAGTCTTCTCCAGAACAGGGATCTGGCCTATCTTGAGATTACTGATGCCTCCGGGGTTTTGTTCAAGGATGGAGAGCGGCCGGCAGCCGGGAAGTCTGTCATTTCGCAGACATTCCCCCTGATCTATGATACCAACGGTAATAAGGTAGATCTAGGCCGTTTTCTGGTATGTGCCACCACGAAGAATGCCTGGCGGGATGTGGTGGAGGATATTCCTCTCCAGTCCGGTCTGAATGTTGTCATTATTATTTTGATCTGTTTTTTTGTTTTCTTTCTTTTTTACTTTATGGTCAGCCGCCATTTACAGAGGATTGCCCTCTTTGCCGCCGAGCTGGATTCCGATAATTTGGGGCGGGAACTACTGCTGAACCGTAAATCTCACTCCCATCCTGATGAACTGGGGCGTATCGTAACCGCCTTTAACGAAATGCGCCGCAGGCTTATCGCTGACAGAGATATGATGGCCGCTCAGCAGGTTAGGCTCTTTGAGGGGCGGCAGAAATACGAGACCATCTATAATGCCGCTTCTGATGCTATCTTCATTCATGATGCCGCTACGGGGGCGGTGGAAGAGGTGAATCAGAGTATGCTGGCGATGTTTAAATGCAGTCATAACGAGGCGTTATCTGGCTTTCCGCACGATTTTGCCTTGATTGATGAGGCCTATAACCCGGAGTTGGTGCTTCAGCGTATAGAGGCGGCGAAAGAAGAGGGGCCGCAGCGTTTTGAATGGCATGCCCGCCGGGGTACGGGTGAGTCGTTCTGGGTAGAGGTCGGTCTGCGCTATGCTGAATTTGGCGGCCGGGGGCATGTGGTGGCCGTAGTGCGGGACATTGAGGCCCGCAAGCAGATGGAATTAGCCTTAAAGGCCGAGCAGCAACGGCTCCTGGTAACCATACAGGGGATAGGCGACGGGGTAATTACCACTGATGTCAAGGGCCGAATTACGCTGATTAATCAAGTGGCCCAGAACCTGACGGGCTGGCCGCAGTTGGAGGCCTGCGGCCGGAATCTGTCGGAGGTCTTTCATATTGTTAATGAACAAAGCGGCCGGCTCTGTGAAGATCCGGTAAGCAAGGTATTGGCCAGCGGTAAGATTATCGGCCTGGCTAATCATACTGTTCTCATTGCCCGGGACGGCAACCGGCGCGTAATAGCCGACAGCGGCGCTCCAATCCGAGACGAGGCGGATAGTGTCATCGGGGTGGTACTGGTCTTCAGTGATGTAACGGTTAAGGCCCGCTTAGATGCCGATTTGCAGCGGGTTAAAAAGCTGGAGGCGGTGGGGGTGCTGGCCGGTGGTATTGCCCACGATTTTAATAATATTCTGGCCGCTATCCTTGGTAATATAAATATGGCCCGTCTGGAGCTGGAGTCAGGTTCCGGGGCGGATAAATTATTGGCCGAGGCTGAACGGGCCTCGTTACGGGCCAAGGGGCTGACCGGGCAGCTATTGACCTTTGCCAAGGGCGGTGAACCGATAAAAGATGTTGCCAATCTTGAGGAGATCATTCGTGATTCTGCTGATTTTGTTCTCCGGGGCGCTAAGGTCAGCTGCCGGTACGACTTTGAGACCCGGCTTTGGCCGGTGATGATCGACAGTGATCAGATCAGTCAGGTGATTCAGAATATGGTGATTAACGCCCAGCAGGCCATGCCTCAGGGCGGGGAGATCGGGATCAGCTGTCACAATCTCAGCGAGATGGACGGTGATTTTGTCCGTTTGATTATCCGTGATGAGGGGGCCGGCATAGAACCGGCGGTTATTGAACGTATATTTGATCCCTATTTTACCACCAAGGATGGGGGTAATGGTCTGGGGCTGGCCGTTTCGCACTCCATTATTCACAAACATGACGGCCGGATGCGGGTGGAATCGGCACCTGGTAAAGGCACGGCCTTTATCATTGATTTACCGGTGGCGCGGCAAGATGCGGTCGCGAGTATTGCCGGCGGGGAAAAAACTCAGGCCTTGAGTCCTGTGGAGGTAAAGGGGGGCGTGGTAATGATTATGGACGATGAACGGCCTTTACGTGATCTGGCC
>CAZZJP010000022.1:0-15533 GCA_964654555.1 uncultured Desulfobulbia bacterium | reverse complement strand
AGGTGCCGCTCTGTTTAAACAGTGAGGGACTGGACGAGAAGATATTAAAACACCTTAAGATGTGGACCGGCGCTCCGCATCTCGAGCCCTGGCAGGAACTGGTACGTAAGATCAAACATCCCTCCCATGAGGTTACCATTGCCATAACCGGTAAATATGTTGATCTTACCGAATCATATAAGAGTCTGCATGAATCTCTGATTCACGGCGGGGTGATTAATGACACCAAGGTGAATTTACGCTATGTCAGCGCCGAAGAGCTGGAGCATCATGATCCGGCCGAACTCCTGCACGGTTGTGACGGGGTTCTGGTACCCGGCGGCTTTGGCAAACGGGGGGTGGAGGGTAAGATCAATGCCATTACCTATGTCCGGGAAAGGCATATCCCCTTCTTTGGTATATGTCTCGGTATGCAGCTGGCGGTGGTGGAGATCGCCCGTCATATGGCCGGGATGGTGGATGCCGACAGTATGGAATTTACCTCGGCCACTGATTATCCCGTTATTTATCTGATGAAGGAATGGTTTGACAACCGCAGTGGTAAAGTGCAGATCAGGGATGAGACCTCCGAAGTGGGCGGTACCATGCGGCTGGGGGCCTATTCCTGTAAACTGGCCCCGGATACCCTTGCTTACAGGGCCTATGGACGGGATGACATTGAAGAACGGCACCGGCATCGTTATGAGTTTAATAATGAATTCAGGGCTGAGCTGGAGGAAAAGGGGCTAATTGTCAGCGGTACCTCCCCGGATAATAATCTGGTGGAGATTATTGAACTGGGGGATCATCCCTGGTTTCTGGGATGTCAATTTCATCCTGAATTTAAATCATCGCCCATGAAACCGCATCCTCTCTTCCGGGAATTTATCAAGGCGGCTCTGGAGCAGCATGCCAAATGGCAGAGTAAAAATAATGGCTGAGAATATTGCCGCGGTCAGGATTAACGAACAGATAGAGGTCGGCCCCGGCCGGCCTCTTTTGCTCCTCGCCGGGCCCTGCGTTCTGGAGTCCGAGGGCTTGGCTCGTGAGGTGGCGGCGGAACTGGTGGTCATCTGCCGTCGTTTGGGGATTTCTTATGTGTTCAAATCCTCCTTTGACAAGGCCAACCGTACGGCGCTTAACTCCTTTCGGGGGCCGGGGCTGGAGCGGGGGCTGCGAACCCTGGCCCGGATCAAAGAGCGGGAGGGGGTGGCGGTGGTCTCCGATGTCCACGAAACCGCTCAGGTGGCAGCGGCCGCCGAGGTGCTGGATATTATCCAGATTCCGGCCTTCCTCTGCCGACAGACGGATCTCCTCGTGGCGGCGGCCAGAAGTAAACGGGCCATATCTCTTAAAAAGGGGCAATTTATGTCACCTTGGGATATGAAATATGCCGCGGCCAAGATTAAAGAGTCCGGTAATGTCAACCTTATGCTCCTGGAGAGGGGGGTCTCTTTTGGTTATAATAATCTGGTGGTTGATATGCGCTCCTTCCCGATTTTACGGGGTCTGGGCTGCCCGGTGATTTATGATGCCACTCATTCCGTGCAGCTGCCCGGCGGTGCCGGCGGCAGCTCCGGCGGCCAGCGGGAGTTTATTCCCACTCTGGCCCGGGCGGCGGCCGCCGCCGGGCTTGACGGTATTTTTATGGAGGTGCATCCCGAGCCGGATAAGGCCCTCTGTGACGGGCCGAACTCCATGCCTCTGAGCAAGGTGGAGGCGTTGCTGAAACAATTGCTGGCAATTCACGAGGCGGCCGGAAATGGTGCCGGCTGAACATTATCCAGGAGACTGCGAGTTGACTCAGTTTTTACGCCGTAAGGCCGAGGTCGGGAAGCCTGAGACGGAGCTTAGCGCAAAGGCGGCCCGCATCAGGCTCCTGCTGCTTGATGTGGACGGGGTTCTCACCGACGGCTCTATTCCCTATACCGCCTCAGGTGAGGAAATTAAGACCTTTAACAGCCGGGATGGTTTCGGACTTAATCTACTGCGCAAGGCTGGTATAGAGGTTGGGCTGATTACGGCCCGCAAGTCCGAGGCGCTGATCCGGCGGGCTGCTGATCTTGGTATTGTTCATCTCCATCAGGGGGCGCGTCACAAGGTGGAGGCCTTCACGGAGATCAGTCAGGCCGTGGGGGTGGATGCCCGGCATACGGCCTTTATGGGTGATGACTGGCTTGATCTGCCTCTTCTAAAACTGGTGGGGCTGGCCGCCACCGTAGCCGACGCAGTGCCGGAGGTGAAGGAGACCGCTCACCTGATAACCAAGAATCCCGGCGGCCGCGGCGCAGTGCGGGAGGTCTGTGATCTAATCCTCCAGGCCCAGGGGCTAAAGGCTGGATTACTGGCGGAATATATGACCAGAAAATGAAGCGCCGTAATCTGTTGTGGCAGATACCACTGCTTATATTTGTTACCCTGCCTCTGTGGCGGCCCTATGCCGTGGATTTCTTAAAGGTTCGGCTGCCTAGGACGGCGAAGAACAGCCGTATGTCAAAAACCAGTTTCGATATGCGGGGAGTTTTGTTAGTGCAGAGTTCCGGGGGGCATGATAATCTGTGGCTGCGAACTCCACGGATGTATAGCCGCGAAAATCAGCGTCTCATCTATCTCGCGAAGACTGAGGCCCGTCTCGGTACGGGGAAGCCAGTTCTAATTACCAGCGGTAGCGCGGTATATGACCGTCTTGAAGGCATTTTGACCCTGCTGGATAATGTGGTGGTAAAAACTCCGCGCCATGAAACCCTGCGAACTCCGGTTATGCGTTACCTGACCCGGTTTGACAAGGTGAAGAGCGCCGCTCCTGTGGAGTTTGATAGTCAGGGGCTGCGGATTGCCGGCACCTCGTTTATGTATGATTTACGGAGCGGTGATTTCCGAGTTGGTTCAAGAGTGAGCTGCAAATTATGGTGAAAGAAATAAGCGATTTTACTGAGGAGCAGGGCCGTTATCTGCTTAAACTTGCCCGTTTTACCATCATGGGGCATCTGAATCTGCCCCTGCCTCCGGCCGAGGAAGAGGAGCTTGCCGCCCGCCTGACTGATCCAGCCTTTGAGGTTAAACGGGGTGTCTTTGTTACCCTGACCATTGGTGGGGCGCTGCGGGGGTGTATTGGCAGTCTCGCGGCTTATGAGTCTGTCCGCCAGGGGGTACAGCGCCACGCTGTAAATGCCGCTTTCAACGATCAGCGTTTTCCGCCCCTGACGGTTCCTGAATTTGCGAAGGTCGATATCGAGATAAGTATCTTGACTGAGCCTCGTCCTCTGCGATTCTCCAATCTTGATGAACTGTTGGACAGGCTGCGGCCCGGCATTGACGGAGTGATTCTGCGGCGGGGAGCGGCCACCGCTACCTTTCTGCCCCAAGTCTGGGAGCAGCTCCCCAAGGTTGATGAATTCATGCGCCACCTATGTCTCAAGGCTGGATTAGCGCCAGAGGCCTGGCGGCAGCCCGGCTGCGCTATTGAGACCTATCAGGTAAAGTATTTTTCGTTAAACAACGAAAATGAATAAAACGGTCGGCTTTAACTGAATGGCTGACCGTTGTTGTTAGTTATTCGCGGGGCGGTGCTTCTTTGTCCTCACTGGTTAGAATAGCCATATTACTTATCTCTCTGCCCTTTTCAATAATGCCGTTCATCTCTTGAAATTTTTCTTCATACTGATTGACAATTCCCTGGAAAATCTCATAAAGTTGATCATTTTCTCCCAACCGCCCAGCCGCCCGATGTAAAATTATCCGCCCCTGTCTGAGATGCTTAATGGTCTCATTGTAGACTTTTTCTCTCTTTTGGTGTTTCTCCTGTTCAGCATTGATTATGGGTAAGAGCCGCTGAATGGAAAATTCAACTATGAGATCACGGGGGACATTTTCGCGCTGGGCAATAATATTAAGGGATAGAAGCGATTTTCTGCTCAAGACGAAGGTTTTGGGCCGCCGGCCGTTCTTGAGCGCTTGGCAGCCTTTAGCGCCGGCCGCGGCTTTTTCTAAGGCCTGTTCATCTTCAAATAACTGGTCAAAGATTGATTTCTGCTTCAAGCCAAGCTGCGAGGCTGCCAGCCCCAGAAGAGCTATAATCTCATCAGGCAGTCTGAATGTGGCCCGCACTGACTGTCTGCCTTTCAGTGCTTCAGCTGACAGAACGGCCGGGGTTGTATGCTCCTTGCTAATCGTCATTGTCTTCTTTTCCTTTTAAGACGCTATAAAGGTAACTCCTCGTTATATATATTAATAACATTATTCCATTACTAAGTCAAGAAAAGTATAAATAGTAATTAGGAGAGGTTGGAGTAAAAAAATAATTATGTGGCAGTTGACATGGGGGAATAAGTAATTACCTTTTGGAGAAAAGGGACGGGCAGTAGTTAACAGTGATAACTGTAACTAACTGTTTATGGATAAAAATTTAAAACAGGAGGTCGGCTATGTGGACAAGAATTAATGATTTTGATCGTATGTTTGGTGCCATGGATCTGCTTCATTCAAGAATGGGCAGATATTTTGAGGACTATGATCGTCTCCAAGGTCGTGGCCGGGCGCTTAGCGGTGGTGAGTTGCCGTTAACAAATTTTTATGACATCGGTGATCATTTTGAGCTTCAGGTTGAATTACCTGGGATCAGTAAAGAGGATCTGGCCGTCAAGATTCAAGGCAATTATCTCGAAATCAGCGGCACCAGGAAGGCTGAGGCCCCTGAAGGTTACGCGGTGCATCGCGGCGAGAGGGGAGAAATTAGTTTTAACCGTAGTTTCACCCTGCCATCCGATGTTGAAGCTGAAAAGGTAGAGGCTAAGTTGTGCAATGGCCTGTTGACCATGGCCCTGCCCAAGGCGGAGGCGGCCAAGCCCCGGCGTATTGATGTGGTTTGAGATGTGGTTTGAAAAAAATAAAAGTTATTCTTTAAACTGTAAAAACAGATGAATTACAGGAGGCTGATTATGAGCGAGAGAAAGGATATTGTTAAACGGGAAGAGAGGGTTCCGGAGCATAGTATTCCGGTGGTAGCTCCGGCAGTAGATATTTATGAAAATGATGATGAGATACTGCTTCATGCCGATATGCCGGGAGTCGAAAAAGATGACATCAAAGTAAATATCGACAATGGTAAATTGGAACTCAGCGGGGTGCGCAGACTTGCGACAAACGGAGCCGTTAACTGGGAAGAATTTGGCGATGTGGAATTCAGCCGCTCCTTTTCAGTTCCTCAGGCCATTGACGTAAACAAGGTAAACGCGCAACTGCGGGATGGAGTCCTTTATTTGCATCTTCCGAAATCAGATAACGCGAAACCGAGACAAATTGCCATCCAGGCCGCCTGAGTATGCCGCGTGTTCAGGAGGGTGTCCGAAAATGATCGAAAAACTGGTCTCATTTTTCGGGCACTCTCCCATGATCTGGTTAGAGGATGCCTGCCTGGTCTTTAGTTCTCACAGAGAGAGGGAAGATCGTTTTTTCTTCAACGAACTTTTGCCTATCAACCAGCCGATGAGGAATATCCCGCCACCGGCCAGAAACCAGTAAATTCTTGTATTACTGATTAGTTCCTGATTTTGCTGCCGCAGTTTATCGGCCTGCTGGCGCAGCGTATTATAGGTCTTGCTTAGGGCATCGTGGCTTTTCTTGAGCTTGATTACATCTTGGGACTGGGCCAGTAATTCGTTGTATTTATTGCTAATGGCCTCTGATTTGTCTTGTAATTTCCTGTTTGCCGTCTGCTCGGCGTTATCTTGCTCGGTCAGCTTGTTATTGGCGTCCTGCAGTGCCGCCTGCCGTTGAGTTAATTCATCTTTTAAGCTTTTAATCTTTTGGCTGAGGTGTTTATTGGTCAGCACTAAGCGGTTTAATTCTCCTCTCAGCTTAGGGGCTTCAATGGCTCCAGGGGGGTTGGGGATGGTGTATTGAGCCTTGAGCCAGCCGGTAACCCCATTTTCAGTCTGCACCTGTATGTATTGGTTCTGCTTGTCTAAAACGGTAAGCTTCGTGCCTGTTTTCAAGGCCTTTAAGGGAGTGTATGAGGGGCCTGGGCCGTCACGAAGGGTGACAATGAGAGTGTCACTTATATAACGAGTTTCGGGCTGTGTTTCAGCTGCCAGTACAGCGCTTCCCTGCCATATAAGAGTGATAAACAGCAAGAGTCCAGTAATACTTTTTATGGTGCTCATACTTTTCCTCCGTTTAATCCAAGTAACAGCCATGCCCGGTCACCCGGGCACAACGAAACATGAAAGCCCTGATGCGGCCAACATCATTGGCAGGTAACTTTCATATAAACTAACTGCTAAGGTGTATCAGGGCGGGCGTCGTCATACTGCAAAAGAGCCAGCAGCTCAGTCGCAGAAATTTTGTGATTAAGATCAGTACCCTGGAGGAGGTTGTCGGCCAAGTCCCTCTTCTCCTTGTGCAGGGTAACTATTTTTTCTTCAATGGTATCCTTGGTGATGAGACGATAGATGGTTACCGGCCGTTTCTGCCCTATGCGGTGAATACGATCAGAAGCCTGATCTTCCACGGCTGGATTCCACCAGGGATCCATATGGATAACATAGTTGGCCGCCGTCAGGTTCAGGCCCAGGCCGCCGGCCTTGAGACTGATTAAAAAAATGTCTCCTTCACCGGCCTGGAATGCTTCTACCCTCTTTTTACGTTCCCTAGCCGGGGTACTGCCATCGAGATATTGATAATTTATCTCTTTATGGTCTAAAAAATTCTTCAGAATAGTCAAATGGCCGACAAATTGACTGAATACCAGTACCTTATGACCGTTTAATAATAATTCGTCAATAAGTTCTTCGAAAAGGGCCAGTTTGGAACTTTTAATTGGAATTCCCGGCTCCACCATGGCTGGGTTGCAGCAGGCCTGCCGTAGACGCATAATCTCGGCCAGAATACGCATATTGCGGTGCTGTTGCGGGGCGGTCTCGAGAATATTCAAGGCCTCGCGGCGTAATGTCTCGTAAAAGGCGGTCTCCTCCGGACTTAATTCGACGTGGAGATTGATCTCGGTGCGGGGGGGCAGGTCATCAAGAACCTGCGACTTAAGACGCCGGAGGATAAAGGGCCGGATGATTTTTTTAAGTCTCTGCTGAGCCTCGCGGCTTTTATCCCGTTCGATAGGAATAGCGAAGCGGTGGTTAAAAGAGGTTATACTGCCCAATATACCGGGATTTATAAAATTAAATAAATTCCAGAGTTCTCCGAGATTATTCTCCAGCGGTGTACCGGTAGTAATCATTTTGAAGCGCCCCTTTAAACGCATGGCTGCTTTTGAGCGTTTGGTGGCCATATTTTTTATGGCCTGGGCCTCATCGAGGACAATCACCTGCCATTGCCGCGCGGTGAGTATCTCGGCCTCCTGCTGGAGCAGGCCGTAGCTGGTAATAAGCAGATCAAAAGGGCGCAGTTCGTCAATGGTCTGCTGGCGGTCAGTGGGATTCAGTGAAACACAGTTTAAGGTGGGAGCGAAACGCTGGGCCTCGTTGATCCAGTTATAGCACACTGAAGTGGGCGCCAGTACCAGGCAGGGGCCATGGGCGGCCTGGTCGAGCATCAGGGCCAGGGCCTGTACGGTTTTGCCAAGTCCCATTTCATCGGCGAGGCAGGCACCGCAGTTAAGATAGGCCAGCTTGGCCATCCAGGTGAAGCCCTCCCGCTGGTATGAACGCAGACTGGCATTCAGGGTGGAGGGCAGCTCCGGCCTGAATGCCTCGGCCTCATCAATCCTTTTGGCGGCCTCTGACCAATGTTCGTCACTCTCCAATTTACCAAGATTAGCGGTTAGATTATGCAGCAAAGGGGCGGCTGCCTGCGGCAGGCGTAAAAGGTCATCCTGACGGCTGGTTATGGCATTTATGTCATTTAAGTGCTGGAAGAGATCTTCGGTGAGTGACAGATATTCCTGCTCTGAAAGAGGAACGAAACGGCTGTTGTGCTGTTTCACCAGATCCAGAAGCTGGCGGATTTCAATAAGATGATTGTCGTCAACCTGCAGCTTGCCGTTGATGGCGAACCAGTTTTTATGTTTGTTTACTTTGAGGTATAATTGTTCAACTCCGGCCCGTTGCTTGATTCGCAGGTTTTCACCCTGGGGCCATTCAATAACCACATTGTTGGTAAGAGGCTCTAATTCCAGCAGGAAATTCAGGCAGTCCTGGAGGTCGGGCAGTAACCAATGCCAGTTGTCATCCGGTAGACGGCCCATGGAAGGACAGGCGCTTACTACATCATGGGCGGCTTCCTCTTCCATGCTGAGATCTCTTATGGTCTGCAGGCGTTCTCCATCTATATCGGCAATGATTATTCTGGCCCCCGCCCCAGGTTTCATGGCCGGGCCTCCTGCTCCTAATGGCTTGATATTAAAAGAGATATCAAAACCGCCGCGGTTGGGGACAATCTGGCAGTATATTTGGCTGTCTGAGGTTATATTACGCAAGGTGGCGGCGGGGGCTGAGAAATCGGAATAAACGGGGATATGCCCGGCAATACCCGCTAATAAATCTAACACCTTGCTTTTGGCCTTTTCGGGTACCAGAAGTCCGCTGGCACCAATCATGTCGGCTATTTTATGACTTGTTTCGCTTAATTGATAGACCATAACTCTTCCCGGCGGACAGAAACGGGTGATAATTGTTTCATCCGCGGCGGGAAAGGGAGTGAATTTTATTGCCACATTGCGGCGTTCATTTTTGATTCGTAATTGCGGCTCGGCCTGGATAATTTCTAAATGGATCAACTCTTCGTGATCTCGGAAGACCAGGGGATGATTAATCATGGCCAGAATTGCCTGCTCAATATCAAAATAATATTCCAGATTACGGCTGTTGCCTGTCCTTTTGTGGATGGCGGCACATATATTTTTGTCCTGGATACCAAAATCTCGCAGGGCATTGGGCAGGGCTATTTTTTGCAGAGATAAGACCCGGCCTTTACTCCAGCCGGTCTGATGGGAAAATTTTTGTTCCTTGGGGGTAATGGCGACTACTGCCCCGCTTGTCTCGTCGATGGTCAGAAGCCAGATAAGGCGAATGCTCTGCTCGCTCACCGCGGCGGCATGATTAATAATTGATTTCAGTCCTCTCACCGCCCGCTGCCAGGGCTCTTCGTGGTGGATGGCCTTAATCAGGGGCTGAGTCTGCCAGTTGTTACGCCAGGCGGCGGCTGCCTCACGATACCCGCTGTCACCCGAGGTCAGATAGAGTATTTCTGCCATTTCCTGGGCCAGCCAGTGGTAACCGTTCAGCGCGGCCCGCTCAAAATTATCGGTGAGCGCGGCCTGCAGTTCCGGTGACATTCTCCCCTCTAACCAGAAGGCGGCAAGGCCGGCAAAGAGCGAGGATATACTGTTAAAGGCTGGCGGTGCATAATCAATGGTGCGGAGCTGGGGGTCGGTAATCTGTTTCTGGCGGCAGATGAAGACATCAAAGAGAATTTGGTAGGTCTGGCGGTATAGATGGCTGCCCTTCAGCGGTTTGCGGTCGGTATAAATTTTATGGCGCAGGCTGGCGGCTTCTGGCGACTTCGACTGTAAGAGAGCCAGAAAAAATAATACGCCCTCGAAGCCGGTAAAATAGGCCTCTTCGTCATTATTTATCTGGCGCAGGGTTTGGAGATCAGCCATGAAGATGGTCAAGGCCTCTTCCATATCGCCTTTGACCACGGCCCGCCAGCCATCAAGTCCTAAACCAGTGAGCTGCCCGCCGTGGGCGGCAAGAATTTTTTCCGCCCGCTCAAATTCTCCACGCAGCAACAGGGAAGAGACCAAAAGATACATAAATGACGGATGGCGAAGCATGGGGGGTTGTTCCCCGTCTATGCCGTACTCGAGATAATTAAGATGAACGGTGATGGGCAGCAGGCGGCCCTGGTGATCCTTTAAAATTTCATGCAGGGCCAGAAACTGGATATGATCCGGCATGGTTGCCATCCAGGTGGCGGAGAAGGCCCGGCCGCAGATGTTGACGATGGGGTGTGGGCTGGAGGCGGCAGGTGAGCGTTGATAATAGTTGATGAGGTGCTGATGGAAAGCTGTCGTGTCATGGGAATATAGGGCAATCCGTAAATCACGAATGTCACGGCGGCTGGCCGACTTGTCGGCCTTGTAGGATATTGGTATGGAGGGCAGAACCGCACGTACCGCCTGAGCCAGGGGGGTGAAATGGCCCTCTTTTACCGCCTGACGGGCAACAATTTCCACGATATCGTCGTGACATTGACAGCGGGCGTTAAGCAGGTTTTTCTCCCGCAGATGGGCCAGGCATGGGTGGATCTGGCGGGCATAATCCGCCCTGGGAACATCCGTGGATATTTCGCAGTCATAAAGACATTTTAACAGGGTGGATAGATTTATGGGCTCATGAATAACAGAGGCCAGCTGTAGAACAAGCCGGGAAAAGGGCGGTAATTCTTGATATATCCGGGTAAAATTGTTTAAGGGTGAACTAATTATAGGCATATCAAATGCGGGGCGATCCAATGGCATTTTATGGTTATTATCTTACAGATCAGTATAATTTTTACGCGATGAGCCCGGATACGCGCCTAAGGGAGTGGACAAGCCTTAAGTCGGCAGATAAGGGGCGGACTTTTTATTATAGTCAATAATCAAGCACCCGGAAAGGTATTTTATGCGTTTTGTCTAATTTTAAGTGAGGAAATAAGATGGGGAAAAAGAAAGAACAGCAGGTAAAAGGCAGGAAATCAGTAAAAAAGAAAAATATATGTTGTGAAAAGTATTTGCGTAAGGGGAAACATTGTAAAGACTGCCCGGATATGGAGCGCTGCGAGTTTACGGAATCGTAATTTTTTTGCTAAGATTTTGACTTATCCTGAAAAATTAAATAGAATCTTTTAGTTCGTCGTTGGTTATTTTAACAAACAGTTTGAAATATATACATAATATGACATTTAATAATACTGGCCATAAAATTTTGGTTGTTGATGATGAGGCTGCTATCTGTGAATTGATTAAGCATATCGTAGTACATGAGGGCTATGAGGCCTCCACTGCCTCCGGGGTTGATGAGGCCCTGGAAAAGCTGGATCATGATGAATATTCTTTAGTGATATCCGATATCAATATGCCTCATAAAAGCGGTATTGATCTTTTAGATTATCTTCAAAATAATTATGATAAACGTATTGCTGTCCTTATGGTGACGGCGATTGATGATCGGAGTGTAGCCATAAAGACCCTGGAAATGGGGGCTTACGGCTATATAATTAAGCCCTTTGATCGTAACGAGTTGTTGATTAATGTCGCCAATGCCCTTCACCGCTTGCAGTTAGAGATTGATAATTATCGCTATAGTGAGGAGCTGGAGGAGTTGATTAATGAGCGGACGGAGAAGCTGAAACTGGCAGAACTGGAGGTGCGGGCCTCCAGGGAGGAGACTATTTACCGGCTGGCCAAAGCGGCAGAGTTCAGGGACAACGAAACCGCCCAGCACACCATTCGCATGGGATATTTCTGCGGCACTTTGGCCCGGGAAGCCGGGATATCGGATGATTTAAGTGAGAGTCTTCGTCTGGCCGGCCCTCTGCACGATGTTGGCAAGATAGGTATTCCGGATACTATCTTGTTAAAACCCGGCAAACTGACCGTCGAAGAATTTGAAATTATCAAGAAACATTCTGAGATAGGCTATCGGATTTTGTCAGACTCCAAGTCCGATCTACTGAATCTGGGGGCGGTTATCGCCTATACCCACCATGAGAAATTCGATGGCAGCGGTTATCCCCGCGGCCTGGTTGGGAAAGAAATCCCCGGCCCCGGACGTATCGCCGCGGTTTGCGATGTCTTCGACGCCTTGACCTCCGACCGGGTGTATAAGGCGGCCATGACGGTTGATGAGTCACTGGCCATAATGAAGAAGGGACGCGGCAGTCATTTTGATCCGCATTTATTGGATTGTTTTATTAAATGCCTGCCACAGATAATAGCTTTGAAGATGAAATTCGTGGACGGATAAAGCGGAAAATCAGATTGATGACGGGCTGGCTCCCACGCTCCCCCGTGGGAACCCATTTAACCCAATTTTTATGCTCAGGCAGCGGCCGGGCAGGAGGCGGCAGAGGAAACTGGCCGGCTCCAGAAAGGCCGCAAGCGAATTCCGGCGTTTTTGGTGCTTGAGACTATTCTTTCCAGCATGCCGCCGTTCTCGTTTGTCTTGTTCAACTCTACAATCTGCCAGCATTCCGGGTGGGCCGCCAACTCTTTCATTAAGCCAAAATGCTGGCTGTGGCCTGATCTCTCTGCAATTACATGTCCGAGAAGGGGATAGCCTAATAAGGATAAATCGCCGAGGAGATCAAGAATCTTGTGGCGGACAAATTCATCCTTAAAGCGTAGCCCTTCTTCATTCATAACCCCCTTTTCGTCAACAACTACCGCGTTGTCAAGTGAGCCTCCCAGGGCGTAGCCATTGGCCTGTAACTGTTTTACCTGATTAAGAAAACCAAAGGTTCTCGCTGAGGCGATTTCGGCGCTGAAAGACTTGGGAGATATGTCAATGCTGTAACTCTGGTTTTGGATTAAACCATGGGCAAAATCAATGCGGCAGCTGAGGCGCAGACCGTTATGGGGCAGAATCCTGATCTTCTTGTTGCCTTCCTCGTAGGTTATTTCCTTGATGATTTTTAAAAACAGGCGTTTGGATTGCTGGGTCTTACGATTAGCTGATTGCAGATGCTTGACGAATTCCTCGGCGCTGCCGTCCATAATGGGAACTTCGGGGGCGTCAAGCTCGATGGTGGCGTTGTCGATTCCTAAGCCGCTCAAGGCCCCAAGGATATGCTCGGTGGTGGAGAATACCATGTCTTTATCAGCAATGGTGGTTGCCAGGCTGGTATCAATGACCCGGTCAACCAGGGCGGGTATTGACTGCCGACGGCCGATTAATTTAAAACGGATACCGTTGTTGGCCCTGGCCGGTTTTATATTCAGCTTCACCTTGCAGCCTGAGTGCAGACCGATACCGGAGAGGCTGATGCTTTCTTTTAATGTATGTTGTGATGATTCCATTAGTTGCCTTATTTTATATCTATCGTAGAATTATTTAATCTGTTCGTTATATCAAGCAAAGATCGTGCCCAAAATATTGACAAGGTGTAATGGTAGATTAAAATAACGATAATACAAGTTGATAAAGTTGTTTCGGCAGGCGGTGGCTATTGATCCTGGGGCGGCAATGCGGCTGTTGTGGTAAAAAAGACACAGCCGCTCTGCGGCTATTGAAACACAGTTTAGAGAGCGGCGAGGACAAAGCGTTTAAAGTCCTGGGGCATGGTGAGCTTGACCCGTAGTATCCAGAGGGGCAGGGTAAGAGACAGGGCGTTGAGTTTTACCATATCTTTTTCAGTGGTGATAAGGGCTGTGCATCCTGTTTCCTCGGCCTGGCGGTTTAAGGAAATCATATCTTTTTCTTGGAAGGCGTGATGATCCTGAAAACTTGCCGTTTCTATAACCCTTGATTCGGCTATGGCATTTAAGGTCTGGAAAAATGACTCTGGCCGGGCGATGCCGCAGAAGGCCAGCAGCGGGCCGGGAGGCAGAGCGCTTATGGGGCGCTGGATGCCCTGGGGATCAATAAGACTGTCGGCGGTATAATGCCCTCTGAAGATGGGGCGGCCCGGATAAGTTTCAGTAAGCTTCAGGCAGAATGACTTGACCTGCTTCTCATTAATATTTTCAGCCCCATTAATCACGAAGCAGTCCGCCCTTTTTAAGGCTGACCCAGGCTCCCGCCAGGGGCCGCCGGGGAATACCCAAAAGCGTTTCGGCAGGGAGGCTGCATTAAAGAGGGCCAGATTCAGATTCCGGGCCAGGGCGAGGTGCTGAAAGCCGTCATCCAAAATCAAGACATTCGCGAGTCCCTGCTCAACAATATAGCGGCCGGTGATTATCCTTTGGCGGCCGGTGATTACCGGGATTTTCAGCTCCTTAGCCAGTAGTACCGGCTCGTCGCCGGCCTCTTGAGCGGTTAGAAGTATTTTAGCCCCTTCCCTGGAGACTACATTAATTGCCTCCTTACTGCTGCCGCCATAACCCCGACTGAGTACGGCCGGCCGCAGACCGGCTTCTTTAAATAAGCGGCCGAGGTAGATTACCATGGGGGTTTTGCCGGTGCCGCCCATGCTTAAATTACCGACGCTGATTACCGGCAGCGGCAGCCGTTCCTGCCTCTTTAAACCTCTGGCGTAAAGCCAGGCTCGGCAGCTCATCAGCAGGGAGTAGAGAGGAGACAGGGGGCGGCCAAAAAAGAATAGTATCTTGATAATATTATTGCTATTGGTCATGGGCGAGTGAATCTTTGATAATCTCAACATAACGATGGGCGGCTCCCTGATTGCGGTGGATGAGACTGGCCGCCTGCGCTCCCATTTTACGCCTTGTCTCCGGGTTGTTGAGCAGGTCACGCAGGGCGGCTGAAAGTTCAATGGCATTTACCTGCCGGGCTCCGCCGCAGTCTAAAAGATCATGGCTGATCTCCGCGAAGTCCTCCATGTGGGGGCCAAAGAGGATGGGGGTGCCGTGCAGGGCGGGTTCCAGCGGGTTATGACCGCCCTGGGCAATGAGGCTGCCACCCACCAGGGCTATGTCGGCCATGGCGTAAATCGTGGATAATTCGCCCAGGGTGTCAAGAATAATAAGGTTTGTGCTGCCGCCATTGCTGCGTCTGCTGCTGGTTAAATTCATATTTTGGATCAAGCGCTCTATGGTCTCTCGGCGCTCAATGTCGCGGGGGGCTATAATCAGCTCAAAATCAGGGAAATCTTTACGGAGTTTCTTGTAGGCTGTGAGGATTATCTCCTCTTCACCATCATGGGTGCTGCCTGCCACCAGCAGGGGGCCGCCAGCGGCAGGTCTGTTGAATATTGGTTGCTTCCGGGGTTGGGCGGCCGGGGGAGACGGCAGGTCGTATTTGAGATTGCCGGCGGTGATAATCTTCTTTGATTCAACGCCAAGCCGCCGCATATTGGCGGCATCGGACGCCATCTGTACTCCCAGGGCGGTGAAGGAATTAAATAGGGGCCGAAAGAAAAAGGCGGCCCGCTTGTATCCTCTTAAGGAGTGCGTGGTGAGGCGGCCGTTGACAAGTATCATCGGGATGTTACGACATTTAAACTGCCAGATAAAATTGGGCCAGAAATCCGTTTCAATGAGAATAAATATATCTGGGGTCAGGTGGTTAATGTATTTTTTTACCGGCCAGAAGAGATCAAAGGGGAAGGAGATGAGATGATCCACCATGGGGGCTGTGCGGGCCGCGGCGTAGGCCGTGCCGCCTCTCGTCGTGGTGGAGAATATCAGGCAGGCATCCGGCATCTGTCTGCGGATGGCCGTGAGCAGCGGCAGGCTGGAGGCGGCCTCGCCCACGGAGAGGGCGTGTACCCATATGCGCGGCTTCCGGCTCTTGTTGAGCTGGGGCAGAGTGTATCCCAGCCGCTGCCATATTCGCCCCCGATATTTGGGGTTTAAGGCCCAAATGAGCAGGAGGGGACTCAAGGGGATGAGCAGCAAGGTGGTAATTATGTTATATAACAGGATAAAAAAACGCATG
>CAZZJP010000021.1:0-16744 GCA_964654555.1 uncultured Desulfobulbia bacterium | reverse complement strand
TCCGTGTTTCAGTTCCAGTGTGGCGGATCATCCTCTCAGACCCGCTAACCATCGTCGCCTTGGTAGGCCTTTACCCCACCAACTAGCTAATGGTACGCAAACTCATCTCTATACGGTAACTTTCAAGAAGAGGTCACCTTTCCTCATCAAACCCTACAATCTAATAAGTGTATCCGGTATTAGCCTGCCTTTCGGCGGGTTATCCCAAATATAGAGGTAGATTATCTACGCGTTACTCACCCGTGCGCCACTCTACTCGCTACCCGAAGGTAACTTTCGCGTTCGACTTGCATGTGTTAAGCACGCCGCCAGCGTTCGTTCTGAGCCAGGATCAAACTCTCCAGTTTAAATCCTTCTCATCTGGCTTAAATTCAAGCCAGTAATTATCTTACTTGTTACTACTTCGTTGGCCCGTTATCTTGCTATTTAGTTTTCAAAGATCGATACCGTAAGGACGAACCTTACTCTTACTTCTGCCCGCGACAACCTTTAACTACCGTCGCAAGCAATCCAGACTTTTTAACATCTCCCCTCCACCGTGTCAACCTCTTTGTTTAACTTTTCGAAAAAGCTAATTGGCGGCCGACTTGATGTCCCGGAAAGACCGACAACATAGCCGAACAGACTTTTACTGTCAACGACTTTTGTACCCTTTTTATGACACTTTTACTTTAATAACGCTCTTTCAGTAAGTTAGGATTAAGGGTGATTGTGCCATCAAGCTGTCCATTGGGACTATAACCAAAAGCCTTTTAAAAATATTGCGCTAAAACTGCCCAGACGACAGCATTGATCCTACCGTTTTTTCATCAGGCACAGCCAGCACCGGGGCGACTGGGACATATCCGTATCCATTTTAGCGGTGGTCAAGGATAAGACCTCAAAGCAGGGTTCAACCGCCGCGGTTAGCTGAGCGGCTGTCAGCTGAGGCGGCCCCACCTTATGTTTCCCACCATCGGCATTCCCCATTATAGACAGCCACCTTCCCTCAGCTCCTAAAATAAGCGCTACCTTCTCCACAAAGCGGCGACGGGCCGCCCCTTCGCCAATGGTATGAAAACAGCCGCGGTCAAAGGCGAAATCAAAGGGGGCATTTGGTATATCGCCGTCCAAAAAGTCGAGGGTGTAAAAAGAGCAGTTGGCTGTTGACCCAGCTTTTTTTTCGGCCCGGTCGATGGCAAGTTGTACAGAATCACAGGCCGCCACCACAAATCCCCGGCTGGCCAGCCAGACAGCGTTATCGCCAGTGCCACAGCCAATCTCAAGGGCCCGGCCCGGAGAAACAGGGGTATTGACAACAACCTCTCTGAGATTACGGTCAAAGCGGTTTATCTCCCATGGAGTATCATTATTCTTATATCTGGCATAAAATGTTTTTTTCCTAGGCATTTAGAATGTTCCTCTTATAATAAGGGATTAATAAACCGGCGCAGCAAAACATCCGTAAGCGATAACAGGGCACCGAATCTGCTTCGTTATCGGGCTTCACGTACCGATGTACGCTTCACAGCCCAATGCCTCGCATCTCCGGCCCCCTGTAAACGCTTACTGGGGACCGGAAATACGAGTTGCCTGCTGCCCTGTGATCAAATACAAACATCCTGCAAATGATAACTATAAAATGGAGGCCGAAATGCAAATTCTTATTCTTTATTATTCCAAAACCAATAACACCAAAAAATTAGCGGCAGAAATATCTAAAGGAGTTGAAGCCGGCGGGGCCACAGCAATTTTAAAGAATACCGCCGAGGTACGCCGGGATGATTTTAAAGCCGCCGCCGGAGTTATCGCCGGTTCACCAGTATATTTTGGAGTCATGGCGGCCCAGCTGAAAAAGGTCTTTGATGATATGGTTGGTCTGCGCCGGGAGATGGAAAACAAGGTTGGCGCCGCCTTTGCCACCGGCAATCACCACAGTGGCGGCAAGGAGACGACAATGCTCTCAATCCTGCAATGCATGATGATATACGGCATGATAATCGTCGGTGATCCTATAGCCGCCTCCGGCCATTACGGAGTTGCCTGCTGTAAGGAGCCGGATGAATCAGCCGCTGCCGACGGCTTCAAGCTGGGGGAGAGGGTCGCAAAATTATGCGCTAAATTGGCGTAATAATAACATACAGTCACAGTTGTTTTATTAGCGCCGCCGGGGTAAGCAAAACGACGACCTCAAGATTTGCCGACCCAGGAAACATATCCAACGGAACAATCTCTTTGAGCCGATAGCCATTACCCTGCCACTCCTTCAACGAGGCCGGAATCTGGTCAACACCGCAAAATATATGCGCAGCCCTTTGCGGCCGACGACGACAGAGAGCACTTATCACCCCGGCGAGCGGGCCCTGGCGGGGCGGATCAAGAAGAATAGACTCCGCTCCCAGGGCCGGGGGTAATAAATCATCAAGGGCCTGCGCGCTTATATGCCGGGCCAGGAAACGACGCCTGCCGCCAATCTTAAAATGACGGCTGTTAGCGGCCGCGGCCCGAATTGACGGCCCCTCCGCGTCAACACCAATTATCTCTTTATAGTCCGGAGCGAGATAATGGCTGAATAAACCATAACCACAATATAGGTCAAGCAGACGATTACTGTCGGCATCAGGTTTTAACAGCTTACGAACCACCTTTAGCATTGGCAGTATTATCGACTCGTTAACCTGAGAGAAGGAGGTCGGATGAAAAAGATAGGTATTGCCAATAGTTAAAGATAACTGATTGGGACCGAATAGTTTTTTAAATTTCAGAATATCCGTTGGCCGCCGACTCTCAAGATAATACTTGGAATGACTGGGGTCAGGATAAACGAAGGCGGCATTAACCTCCTCCGGCAGACCTTGCAGCCCCTTAGCCAGAATCTTAAGTTTATGTATCAAAGGGCCGCTGACCTCGTCAACATTGAAGATAACCGCCCGCTTCTCATAATTGCCCCGAATTATCAGATAATTAAGATGACCGGCGACCAGCCTGAAAGCGGGCTGGCTCAATCTCTGCTGCAAAAAACGGTATATTGCCGTATGTGCCGCTGGCTCAAGTGGTGAAGGAAGAAAGGGCACCTTTTGAAATTTAGGAAGTCTTTCACCGAAATGAAGATATAAAATTCCGCCCTGAAGTTTGGCCTTTCGTTTTGAGGTGGTACGATACTGCCGGGGTTTAGGGGAGGCGACGAGAGGACCAGGATGCCCCGGCAAGGCATGCTGATTCCAGAAACGCTGCAGGGCCTTTTGTTTTACAACAAGCTCACCGGGGTAATCAAGAACAGCCAGCGGGGCATTATAGGGAATCTTGCTCTCTAACGTCTGCTTTACTTCTGGGGTCAAGGCCTTGACGAGGTTGGTGAACAAGGGGCCGGAACCGACTTTTTTTGGCCTGACCGCACTTAACTTACCACGTTTAAATGAATTCAAAATTCCCGCTTTTTCTTTAATAACAGTCTCTAACCGCTGTCAATCCTATACTGACGGCAGGTAATAATTACTGTCGGCAGGATACCATAATTAAGGCCAGGCAGGTGTAATTTTTTTTATTCATCAGTGCCCGGGGAAGTAATCAGCATATTTTGACCGCCAATCTTATTACCTTCAAAGAAAAATTTCAGGTGCCAGGTACCATATATCGTACCCTTGGCAGGCAGAGAAAAGGAAACAACAAGATTTTCCATATATTTCGCTCTCAGGTGTTGAGTCGTTACTACCTCGTTATCAGGGGATATCCACTTAACGAGCAGGGGAATCTCCATATTACCAGGCATAAAGTTAACGCTGAACAGGGCTCCTATCTTAACCCCCGGAGCGCCAATAATACCCTTATCCACCTCAGCAAACATCCGGTGTTCCAGAAGATTAATTTCCACATCACTCAAGCCCCTGTAGGCCGCGCCAAGATCCCGCGGCCGTTTATAAGTCATCATAATCCTGCCGTATTTCCGCACAGTCAAATCCCAGATTTTGACATTTTTATAATCACGTTCCCGGCCGCGGCGCTCCGGAGCAGATGATAAGGCCAGGTTCTGCTGTTGTTTCTTGACCATCTTTAAAGTAGCGGCATTCAAGCCATGACTGAGTTGCAGATTAACGGTTCCGGCAAGATGCTTGACGTTGTCGATATGGGCGCCGGCAAGACTGCTGCCCTTGAAATTCGCCCGATTAAGATCAGCATCGTTGAGATTGGCCCCACTCAGATCGGCATCCGTAAGATTGGCCGCGGTGAGATTGGCCCAACGCAGGTCGGCTTCAGCCAGTTTGGCATGTTTGAGATTGGCGGAGGTCAGATCAGTATTACTCAAATTAGCATTGCTTAAATCGGCGTAAGCCAGGTTAGCATTGCTTAAATCGGCATTCCGGAAGTCAAAACGGACTAATTTAGCCCTGTTTAAAAGGGCAAATTTAAAATTTTCCACATTGATATTCAAGGAAGTGGTCAGATTAACTCCAGTGAGATTGGCCCATTTCAGATCGGCGTTTGAGAGATCGGCGTAGGTCAGATCAGCCTTGGTGAGATCGGCCTCGTTCAAATAGGCGTAATGCAGATCAGCCCGGCTTAATACCGCCTGCCGCAAATCGGTGTTGGTGAGATTGGCCCGATTCAGATGGGCTCCCCGCAGATCGGCCCTGGTCAATATGGCATTGGTCAGGTTGGCCCCGCTCAAGATAGCCCCTCCGGTCAACCTTGCCCCCTTTAAATCGGCACCGGTGAGATTCGCCGCCGTTAGATTCACCTTACTCATCATAGCACCAGCAAGCTCGGCCTTGGTAAAATTCGCCTTATGCAGATTCGCGCCCCGCAAATCAGCTTTAGTCATTTTTGCCTCGGTGAGATTGGCCTGATCCAGATTGGCGAACCGCAAAACGGTCTTCTCCAGACGGGCCAGATGAAGATTGGCGCGCAGCAACCTGGCCCGGCTTAAATCAGCCCCATTTAGATTAACATGCCCCAAATCAGCCCCGGAGAGATCAGCGAGGCTGAGATCAGCCCGGCTCAAATCAGCGCCGTAAAGACTGGCCCCGGTGAAATCGGCCTTGGAAAATTTCAGATCAGCAAGATTAAGCCCGGCAAGATCAGCCTGCTGAAAGTTTGCCTGGGTCATATCGGCCCCGGCAAGATTAACCCCGCTGAATTCAGTATGAACAAATTGAGCCCTGGCCAGCCGGGCCCGGCTGAAATTAACCCCGTCTATCTGGGCGTTATTAAAGTTAGTACCCCGGCAGTCAGCCCGGCTGAAATCCGCCTCCGGGATAATTGTCCTCACCAAGACTGCCTGCCGTAAATCAGCCCCGGAAAAATCCGCCTTACTCATGTTCGTGTCAGTAAAGTCCGCCCCCGCGAGATTGGCATCATGCAGCACCGTGCCTCGCAGACTCCCCTTAATCAACACCGCCCCACGCAGATCGGCCTTACTTAAATCGGCATAGTCCAATTCCGCCCCGGTGAGGTCGGCCCCAGCAAGGTCGGCCTTACGAAGATTGGCCTGCCGCAAACTGCTGTCACGAAGATTGGCCCGGCGGAGATTAACTCCCCGCAGATCAAAACGCCCTAAATCCAGGCCACTCAAATCCATACCCTCCAGACTGCCGTTAGTTTGCAGGGCCTTTTCCACCTTGGCAAGGCGGGCCGGATCAATTTTTACCTGCCGCAGCTGACGAATATGGCCCATTTTTTTGATAATCCGCGCTGCCGGCAGATCATCGGCAAAAATACGGTCGTAAGTCCCATGATAGAGCGTATATCCTGCCGCTATCATCACCATCATAGCCAGTCCCGCCCCGGTAAAGGCCAGCGGTCTGCTTCTGACCCGCGCCCATATTAGAGCCGCCAGCTTACGAAGCCTGAATATCAATCCCGGTTTAACCGGATCAACCGAGTTTTTAGCCGGCATCAAACGCCATTCAATAATTACCTTCACCCCGCAACGGGGACATTTTACGGCCTTGCCGAGAAACTTTTCAACGGCCCTCCTGGTAAGACCGCAGGATGGGCAGGCAAAGACCGCGCAGCCCTTTTTGCGGGGCGGCAGCCCGACAGTACCAGAGGCCGCCTTGCCGCCGACAAGGACGGGATTCCGGCAACGCGGACAGGGGACGGTTTTCCCCTGATGGCGCTCCTGCACCCCCTGCTTAAAACCGCACTTATGGCAAAAAAAGGTAATCATATAAGTTCCTGGCCCTTATATCGGCTGAAATTCCAAATACCTTGATAGAAAATTCGAACCCCCTATTTCTACGGGAGATCATTTTTTGTCTTTTCCCCAGGCAAAAGATTGATTAAACTTCAAATATGAAAGGAGAAAAACCCACCGAGAACGACTTGAAGCAGCAAGCCATTAAGTTTAAGGCCTTCCGCCATACCTTCTCAGAAAAAGATATCCAGCATGGTATGTCCGAAAAGATAGTGCTGCAAAAGTTAAAATCGAGCCGTCATCTCGCCTCAAGCTATAATAAATATCTCAATCATATAGAGAAAAACCCCACCAAAGCAGCGATATTCCCCTGGGACAGCCCAGTCAGGAGAATACTCTATTGGCTGGGAATAACTATCCCCCTCTTCATAAAATGGTTCAGCATCCTCATCGCGGTAATTATATTTATTAATTATATACCAGGCCCAACCCAGCACATAGTAGAATTTATGCTGGCTAGGGCTATCTACGATACAGATGCCGTTCCGAGAGTTCCCAAGGCCCTTGAAACCTACGATCACTCCGCCAAAATTGTTGATGCCGGTGGCGGTATTATCAAGTCCTACGGCAAACGGCGGGTAACCAACAAGATTCCGGCCAAGGTCAAGACGGCGCTGCTGGCCTGTGAAGATCATTACCTGCTGCCCAACCCTCATAACCCATGGTACGTCAACGCCTTCCTCATTCATGGCGGGGTGAGCTGGTTCAACCTCGTGGGCGCGGTCAAAGACACCATTATGGGCCACACCAGGGGGGCGAGTACCATTATCATGCAGAACGCCAAAAAGATACTGGGCAATGATAAACGTACCATCGCCCACAAACTTGAGGAGATTGTAGCCTCCTATATCCTGGTTGCCAGATTCGGCAAGGACAAAAATCTGGACTTTTACATCAACACGGTACCGGTGGGAGCCAATATGTATGGTTTCCCCAGCGCCGCCCATAACTACTTCAAAAAAGATTTAGACAAACTTAATTACCAGCAATTGGTAACCATTGGTGCCTTTATCCCCAACCATAAACGTCAGCTGGCTTTCTATGCCATCTGGCGCGGTAAAAACTTTTCAGATCTTTCCCCCGGTCGTCTGCGGCACGCCAAGAAGGCCGTTGCCAAGATCAACATGGCCCTGGCCTATCTCAAGAAAACCGCGGCAATAACAGCAAAACAATTTAAGGCCTGGCGGCTCTCAGACGAACAGTCAATCCGCCGCATTGGTTTCCGTAATTTCAGTTCACCACTTTACGGCGAGGAGGAATGGACTTCCTGGAATGTAATCAGGGAAATAACCAGCCGCCATTATAAGGTGCGCGGCCGCTTAATCAGCGGCGAACGTCTGCTCCTTGAGGCAAAGGGTGACGTAGTCATTAAGACCGATATCAACCTGGGGCTGGTAGAAAAAATTAAGGGGATAATCCACAACTTTCTTCTTAATAAAAAATTCAGGGCTGTCTTACGCCGCCGGAACCGCAAGACCTGGAGGAAGGATATGGATCTATATCTCAACCGCCACTTAGCCCCGCCCTACAGTAATTTTAATGAATTTATGACCTATCTTCATAAACACATTAACATAGGGGTGGCTTTAATGAATCAGCAGGGCCGTTTTATAGCCTATGTGGGGGGAAAGGAATTCTGGAGCGGCTCCAATGACGGCTCCGAACCGCGGGCCGGAAGCGATAAACCGCTAAATAATAAATCGGTAATTATTGACCTTCTGAACCGCCGGGCGAGAATTCCCCCGGCCTCCACCATAAAACCGATTATATCCTATTATACCATGCTGGTGGACAATAAAACTTTAGATAGTAAATTCGCCGACAAACCAATCGAGTATAAATATCTTGAGAGCGTGGGCCGCAAGATCTGGATGCCCCGCAACTGGTATCCTTATGATGCCAGAGGCCACGGCAATAACCGCTATTTCGGCCGGACTTATTCCCTGTTAGAGGCTCAGGTAATCTCCATCAATACTATTTTTGCCCGCCTCTACAGCAAAACTAATATTCGTAACGCCATCCTCAACGGTTTTGACCGCATCGGCATGCGATATAACCATCAGGATGCCAAATACTGGCCCTTTGGTATCGGGGCCTCGGCGGTACCGGTGCGTAAATGGCTGGGCATTTACAATGCCTTTCTGGACGGCAATTACCGCCAGCCATCATTCGTCAAGGAAATAACCATCAACAATAAGCCTATATTTGAGGCAGCCGCTGACCCTGAACACCAGCCCATACCTCTCTTCGACGCGGAGCGGGAGCGCAAAGATGAGATGCAGGCCCTCTACGCCGTCTGCAACCGCGGCTCCGGGGCCTCCATGCGGGCCACCTTTAAGCACCATGTTAATCTGGTGTCCGGAAAAACCGGCACTGCCCCCAACGGCCGTTCGACGCTCTTTGTCAGCCAGTTCAACCCCTATCAAAACCGCCTGCGCCATCCCGGCACTGTAACCATGATTGTTATTGTCACCACCAATAACGGGGGCTATAAATCGGTGGGGGTTTCCACTCAGGGGCCTACCATCATCGCCGGCAGTATCTATAATTATTTATTTCAGCAGCGTCTACAGAAAATGATTAAACAAAGCATAGAGGCGGCAAAGAAAAACGACGCGAATTTTCGCAATAATTATCCAGCCTGGTCAAGGGTCAATCAATACATGAACCGTTTATTAAACGGCAAATGCGGCAATGAACCAATATATAATTATATCAACGGCGTTGATGCCTACCAGGAGGCCCTGCAACAGATATTAAACCCGGCAAACAAGATTTATAGCGGTGGCGGCAGACAGTTCCAGCAATTAGTAGATTATTACTGCAACCAGCATAAACTTTTTCATTAATCCGGCCCCGAAGGGACAAAAATGGGATGTTATCAAGGAATGCCATAAAACCACAGCAGCAATCATCTATCCCCATAAGAACGGGCCAGTATCTCCCTGGGTTTGGCACCATCCGCCGGGCCGACAATCCCCTCCTTTTCCATCATCTCCACCATCCTGGCCGCCCGGTTATAACCAACCCGCAGCCGCCGCTGAACCATAGAGATTGAAGCCTGGCCTGATTCACAGACAAACTCCACCGCCTCGTCATACTTCTCATCATATTCACTCTGGTCAATCTCGGCATTCTCCTCCGGCTCGGCGGCAATCTTCATTACCTCATCATCATATTTGGCCAGACGCTGCTCTTTGAGAAAGGATACCACCTTGTCGATCTCCTCCTCCGTTATATAGGCGGCATGAATGCGCAGCATGGTGGAGGCGCCCGGCGGTACAAAGAGCATATCCCCCTTACCGAGAAGATGTTCGGCCCCGCTGGTATCAAGAATTGTTCGGGAATCAATCTTGGAGGAGACCTTAAATGACATCCGGGTAGGGAAATTGGCCTTGATCAGACCGGTCAAAACATCTACCGAGGGCCGTTGAGTGGCCAGAATAAGATGCATACCGGCGGCCCTGGCCATCTGTGCCAGACGGGCCACCGAGGCCTCCACATCCTTGGAGGCCACCATCATCAAATCGGCTAATTCATCAATAATAATGACAATCAGGGGTAGTTTATCATCGGAGTTCTGATTATAGGTGGTAATATTCTTAACCCGTTTTTCCTCCATGAGCCCATAGCGGCGTTCCATCTCCAGTACCGCCCATTGCAGAGCCCGGCTGGCCATTTTAGGATCAACCACCACCGGATGAAGGAGATGAGGTATGTCCTCATAGGCAGACAGTTCAATGCGTTTGGGATCCACCATCAACAGTCTGACCTCTTCGGGTGAAGACTTAAATAATATGCTGCAGATTATATCGTTTAACCCTACGCTCTTGCCAGCCCCCGTCGCCCCGGCAATGAGGAGATGGGGCATATCTGCGAGGTTAGCGCAGACCGGCTGGCCGACTACGTCCTTGCCAAGGCCAATGGTCAGCGGGGCCTTGGATTTCAGGAATGTTTCATGCCCCAGGATCTCCCTGATATAGACAATCTGGCGCAGGGGATTGGGAATCTCGATTCCGAGGGCGGCCTTGCCGGGAATGGAACCGACAATCCGTACACTACTCACCTTTAGAACCATGCCGAGATCATTTTCCAGTGAGACGATGCGGCTTATCTTAACTCCGGGGGCAGGCGCGAATTCATAGGTGGTAACCACCGGCCCCGGTGAGATGCCAATAACCTTGCCCGCCACCCCGAAATCAACCAGACTGGCCTCCAGCCTTTCGCTGACCTTAAGATAATGATCACGGTCGACCTCAATATTCTGCCGTTCAGGGGGCCGGTCAAGCAGGGTAATGGGCGGCAGGATAAACTCCCCGGCCGCCACGGGCAAGGGCTCAAAAGCCCGCTCGTCCTCCAACTCTATCTGAATCGGATCATGAACCGTGGGGGTGCCGGCCGGTAATGGTAATCGTTTTACCGCCTTTGTCGGCGTACTTGAAGCGGAGTTGACCGCCACTGTTGTTTCCAGGCTCCGGCGGCGCCATAAAGCACGGCACCATCTTAAGCAACAGCCGCCGCCCACAACGAGGCGATAGAGAGACAGACGCAGAGCGGCCATGGCGGAGAGCATGAAGAGCGCCAAGATTAGAAGCACAAAGCCAGGCCGCCCGAGTAGAGGGGTTAACAACATATATAATTGGCGGCCAACAACCCCGGCGACAGGATAACGCTGAAAAAGTAAAAGCAGCCGGCCGTGGGCCAGGGCAGCGAAAAAAGCGCTGCTGCTCAAGATAATTCCAGTGAGCCCGATGAGGAGCCAGGGCAACCGTTCAATAGTATCCCGGCACCAGAAAAACTGCCAGGCAAAGAGGCAGAAAATGGGAATCAGCCAGAAGGAACTCAAACCCAGCATATCCATGAGCAGCCCGGCCGAAAAATAGCCTAAGCGGCCGCCCCAGTTATGGGGGAAAACGGCCGGTAATAATTCGTGAGCAGGGGCGGGAGAATAACTGACAAGACTTATAAAGAGAAAGGCGGCGGCAAATAAGGCCAGAACTGCGGTAATTTCCTGCCATGTTTCAGGCGGTTCAATACCTTTTTTATTGTTTTTTGCCCTGGCCATAATTTACCGCGTCAAGAATACCGTTAATGAAGGAGGCGGAATCATCGGCACTGAACCTCTTGGCAATCTCAATGGCCTCATTAATGGCCACCGTTGCCGGAACCTGATCGTTAAAGGCAACCTCAAAGACTCCGAGACGCAGGATATTACGATCAATAATCGACATCCTATCCACCCGCCAGTTTTTGGCATTTTCGCTAATCAGACTATCAATTTTGTGGATATTCCGGCTGATCCCCTCTAAAAGTTCCCTGGCATAGGGCATTGCCTTCTTAGAGATCAAAAAATTCTCACAGAGGATATCAAATTGGGCCTCCACTTCCTGGCTGCCATTGATATCCGCCTGATAAAGAGCCTGCAGGACAAGTTCCCGCGCCTTACGCCTGGCACCGGTTTTCAAACTAAAACTCACTCAGCAGGTTGGCCATCTCAATGGCAGCAGCGGCACAGTCAGAGCCTTTATTCCCGGCCTTGGTACCAGCCCGCTCAATGGCCTGCTCAATAGTGTCGGTGGTCAGCACCCCGAAAATCACCGGAATTCCTGCCTCAAGGCTTACCTGGGCAACCCCCTTGGCCACCTCGCCGGCAACATAATCAAAATGGGCCGTGGCCCCGCGGATAACAGCCCCGAGGCAGATTACCGCATTGTAGCGCCCGCAGTCGGCCATCTTTTTAGCCAGCAAGGGAATCTCGTAGGCTCCCGGCACTTTGACTACCTCAATATCGTTATCCTCAGCCCCGGAACGCCGCAGGGTATCCAGAGCGCCATCCAGCAGACGCTCAGCAATAAAGGAGTTAAACCTGGCCACAATAATCCCGAACTTTTTGCCATTTGCCTGTAAACTGCCCTCATATATCTTCATAAATTCACCAAATATTTTTCAAGATTTTTTACGATACTAGAATCTTACAAATCGAGCAGATGCCCCATTTTATCCCTCTTGGTCTGCAAATACTTAATATTCTCAGGACAGGGCTCCATCTCAATGGGCGCCCGGCCCACGACCTTCAGGCCATAACCGTCAAGGCCAACTATCTTCTTGGGATTATTGGTTAAAAGGCGCATCTTGCCGACCCCCAAATCCCGCAGAATCTGGGCGCCGATCCCGTAATCCCGTAAATCGGCCTTAAATCCCAGTTTGGCATTGGCCTCCACCGTATCTAAACCCTTGTCCTGCAGATGATAGGCCTTCAACTTATTAACCAGGCCGATTCCCCGGCCCTCCTGATGCATATAGAGGATAACTCCCCTCCCCTCCTGCTCCACTATCTGCATGGCCACATGCAACTGACTGCCACAGTCACAGCGCAGAGAACCAAAGATGTCACCGGTCATACACTCAGAATGAACCCGAACCAAGACCTCCCTGTCCGGGGTAATATTGCCCTTGACCAAAGCGACATGCTCAAATTCATCCACATCATTGGTATAGACTATGATCCTGAACATCCCACCGTATTTGGTGGGCAGATCGGCCTCGGCGGCCCGATGCACCAGGGTATCCATCTTCATGCGATAGGCAATGAGATCGGCAATGGTGACAATCTTTAAATCGTGATGTTTAGCGAATTTCTTAAGATCAGGCATCCGGGCCATGGTGCCGTCTTCCTTCATAATCTCACAGATAACCCCAGAGGGCCGCAGTCCGGCCAGGCGCGACAAATCAACCGAGCCTTCGGTCTGGCCCGTTCGCACCAGAACCCCGCCCTTTCTGGCCCGGAGCGGAAAAACATGCCCAGGGCTGACTATATCATCGGGCCGCACATCGAGACGCGCCGCCACCTGAATGGTGCGGGCCCGGTCAGCGGCTGAAATCCCGGTGGTAACCCCGGTACGGGCCTCAATACTCACCGTAAAGGCGGTTTCAAAGGGTGATTCATTCTTCTGTACCATCATGGGCAGCTGCAGACGATCCAGCTGTTCCGAGGTCATGGTCATGCAGATAAGCCCCCGGCCATGAGTCGCCATAAAGTTTATGGCATCTGGAGTAACCATCTGGGCGGCCATATACAGGTCACCTTCATTCTCACGGTCTTCATCATCCACCAAAATAACCATTTTCCCGGCCCTGATATCGTCAATCGCCTCTTCAATCGTGTTTACTGTCATTTTCTATGCCCATTTTAAGATTCGAGGTAACTATCCAGCCGCGCCCAATCCACGGTCAACGTTATTCTGAATAATTACAGCTCACAGTTTGGGGAAGTTTATCTGCCTTGGCTGTGAATTAATTAAATTTTAACCGTTCAACAGCCCTAAGTCACAAATCCATGCTCAGCCAAAAAGGCCTGATTAATGGTATGTCCATGGCCTTCAGTTCTGCCATAGTTCAAGAGCCTTTCCACATACTTACCAATTATATCCACCTCGAGATTCACCAGATCGCCAGGCCGCAAAGCCCCGAGAGCAGTAACCTCCAGGGTATGGGGAATAATGGAGACCGAGAAAGCGGCCGCCTCGCAGCTATTCACGGTCAGACTTACCCCGTCAATGGTAATGGAGCCTTTTTCTACTATATAACGGCCCAGTTCCCTGGGCACCGCGAAATGAAAAATGGTAAAATCACCGGCTCTTTTACGGCTTATGACCTTACTTTCCGCGTCAACATGACCGCTCACCAGATGACCGCCGAGACGATCACTCAGCCGCAGAGCCCGTTCCAGATTAACCTCGGCCCCCACGCTTAATCGGCCAAGATTGGTACGGCTCAAGGACTCGGGTGAGACATCGGCCAGAAAACGCCGGTCATTTATCTCCCTCGCGGTGAGACATACCCCGTTCACCGCAATACTCTCACCCTCGGCCGGATTGTCGATCTTAAAAGCGGCCTCAATGGCGAAGACCATACCTCCGCCCGCCGGCCTGACCGTGTATATCCTGCCCTTACCCTGGATTATTCCCGTAAACACTTAAAAAATACCCTCTATCATAACATCATTATCAAAACGGCGGCAGTTAATCTCCCGCAGACGCGGAGCCTCATCCACACTGCCGGGCCCTAAAGGGCCGGCGAGAGGAACAGCGTCACCGCCCATAAACAACGGGCCGTAAAAGAGGTTAGCCTGATCCACCAGGCCCTGGCTCAGAAACGAGGCGTGTATCCTACTGCCGCCCTCAACGAGAAGAGAGCTTATTCCGCGGCGGCCCAGTTCCTGAAGCATGAGGTGTAAATCGGGCCGGCCCTGCCCGGCGACTGTCGGCAGTTCAACAATCTCCGCTCCAGCCGCCATCAGAGAGCCTTTTCTGCCCGCCTCTGCCCCGGCGGCACAAAAAATCAAGGTACCAGCGGTTGATTGCTGGGTGAGCATCCTGGCGGCAGGCGGCAGACGCAGAGAACTATCCACAACCACCCGCAGGGGATCTTGATGGCCGGCCCCCGGCAGCCGGGTCGTAAGGGATGGATCATCATTCAGCGCCGTACCGATCCCCACGAGAATGGCATCCGCCTGATCCCGCAGCCGATGAGTAAAGCGCCTGGATTTCTCATTGGTTATCCAGCCCGGCCGGCCATTGGCGGCAGCTATCCTGCCATCCAGGCTTAAACCGGCCTTCATAATCACCCAGGGCACCCCCTTAGTTACCAGCTTGATAAAGGGACGGTTAATTTTTCGGCAGTCATCCTCTAAAATACCAGTGGAAACGGCCAGCCCCTGACTTTGAAGATAAGCGGCACCGCCGCCCGCCACGCCGGGGTTGGGATCCGGCATGCCGATCACCACCCTCCTTAAACCTGCCTCAAGCACCGCCTTGGTACAGGGCGGCGTACGGCCCTGATGATTACAGGGCTCCAGGGTGACATAGATCTCCGCCCCGCGGGTTTTATCACCGGCATTTTGAATAGCATTGACCTCGGCATGAGGGGTGCCGGCCCGTTTATGGCAGCCCCGCCCCACCACCTCGCCGTCCCGAACAATTACCGCTCCCACTAAGGGATTCGGCGAGGTTCGCCCCCTGGCCTTCACGGCCTCGCGCAGGGCCATTTTCATAAAGGACTGGTCGTTATCCTCAATTCTGTTTACCATCAACGTCCAGCATCCCCTTCAATTCAGCCATAAATTCGTTTAAATCTTTAAACTGCCGGTAAACCGAAGCGAAACGAACATAGGCAACATCATCAAGCTGCCGCAGTCCCTCCATTAGACGTTCACCCACCACGGAGATTTCAATCTCCCGTTCACCCATCTCCTGTAATTCCCGCTCCAGACCGTCAACAAAATCTTCAAGCTGATTCATGGCCACCGGGCGTTTTTCACAGGCCTTTTTCATGCCGGCCACGGCCTTCAACCGATCCCAGGCCTCTCGACGCCCGTCTTTTTTGATGAGCATGGGCATGGTAACCTCAAGACGCTCATAGGTGGTAAAACGACGCTCACAGGCCTCGCAAAGACGGCGGCGGCGAGTAATTGTAAAATCCTTATTAAGCCGGGAATCAACTACACGATTATCGAGATGGCCGCAGTATGGGCATTTCATAATGAATCCTAAAGGCAGGAGAAAGGAAGATTACCAGATCCGTCAATTCGGGTTGGTATTTAAATCTGATGCAGGGGAATTCCGGCCTCCGCCATCATCATGGAGGTCAGAGAATCAGGATAGCCCTCTCTGTAATAAACCTCTTTAAGTGATATATTAATCAACATCTTAGTACAGATTGAGCAAGGCAGATTTGTGCAGTAAAGGACAGAGCCCTCAACACTGAAGCCCAGATTAGCGGCCTGAATAATGGCATTCTGCTCGGCATGCAGACCGCGGCATAATTCATGCCGTTCACCGGATGGGATACCCTGCTGCTCACGCAGACAGCCAACATCGAGACAATGCGCTATATGGCTGGGGGCGCCGTTATAGCCGGTGGCGACAATCCGTTTGTCAAGCACCAGAATTGCCCCCACCTTACGCCGCAGACAGGTAGAGCGCTGGGCCACCAATTCGGTTATACCCATAAAATATTGCGGCCAGGAAGGACGTTCACCGCGTTTATCCACCGAAGCCGCCATGATTAATCGGCATCCCGCCTGGCAGTGTAAGATGGGTAAAGCGGAAAGCGGTCACAGAGAGCCCGGACTTCAAGACGAATGGCCGCTAAAAGATCCGGCCGGTCATGGGCTAAAATGGCACGGTTCATCCATTCGCCAACCTGAATCATATCCGCTTCCAACAGCCCTCTCGTGGTAACAGCAGCGGTTCCTACCCGAATACCGCCGGTGACAAAACGGCTCTGGGTATCAAAGGGTACAGCATTCTTGTTCACCGTCATGCCCGCGTCCTCCAGGGCCCGCTCCGCGTCTTTGCCGGTAATACTTTTATTAGTTAGATCGACCAACAGTAAATGATTATCCGTACCGCCGGATACCAGCCGGAAATCATACTTAAGCAGATTATTGGCCAGGGTCACGGCATTTAAAACCACCTGACGTTGATACTGCTTAAATTCATCAGTCATGGCCTCTTTGAAACTCACGGCCTTGGCGGCGATGACATGCACCAGCGGCCCGCCCTGAATACC
>CAZZJP010000020.1:0-17231 GCA_964654555.1 uncultured Desulfobulbia bacterium | reverse complement strand
TAACTACTTTCAGGCTCAATCGAAGACCGGCCGTCAATAAATTTCTGCCATGAGGACAATGTGATGTTAACAAACAGGTTTGGACAATATCTTATCAGCAAAGGCTTAGTTGGCGAGGAGGCGGTTTATGAGGCCCTGAACACCCAGATCAGTCAAAATATCCCCATTGGCAAGATTGCCTTAAATGAACGGCTGCTCAACGTAAAGCAGGTCTTCGCAGTCTTAAATGCCCAGATTGACAGCAAAAAGCTCTTTGGTGAAATCGCAGTGGATCTCGGCTTTCTAACCAGCGCCGAGGTTAACAATATTCTGCATATACAGCAGGAATGCGTTTTTCCCTTAGGCAAGATATTGGTCTCAATGGGGAAATTAGATGAGGAGGTTATGAAAAATATGCTGCGCCAATTTAACGAAAACCAGCAAGGCGACAACAGCATGTAACCAATCGTATTTAATAAAAATAATAAAAATCAAATTTCTATACTGTAACCCTTTAGACGGGATGCAGATAAATGACAAATCCAACTTACAATTATTCCACAGCCTATGAAAGCTGCCGATTTATTCGTCAAATGTCTCGAGAATGAGGGTGTAAAATATATATTCGGGCTGCCTGGTGAAGAAAATGCCAGCCTGATGATGGCCCTTGATAAATCCCCTATAAATTTTATCCTCTGCCGCCAGGAGCAGGGAGCCGCCTTCATGGCCGATGTCTATGGCCGTCTCACCGGTGAGGTGGGAGTCTGCCTCGGCACCCTGGGCCCCGGAGCCACAAACTTAGTCACCGGCGTGGCAAACGCCAATATGGATCGCTCGCCGCTGGTGGTCATAACCGGCCAGGCCGACAGTCACCGCCAGCACAAGGAAAGCCACCAGAACATGGATGCGGTGGGAATGTTTCGGCCTCTGACTAAATGGGCTCAGCCCATCCGTCATTCCCTGAATATTCCCGAGGTCATCCGCAAGGCCTTCAAGCTGGCGCTCTACGAAAAGCCGGGGGCCTGCCACATTGAGCTGGCCGATAATATTGCCGCCTACGAGGTGGATAACACCCCCATTCCGCTCCATTTTTACCGCCGCCCGGTTCCGGACGATACCGTTATTGATGCCGCCATGGAGCTGATCAGCAAGGCCGAAAAGCCGATAATTCTGGCTGGTAACGGCGCCATCCGCACCCAGGCGGCTCACCAGCTCCGCCTCTTTGTTAAACGTACCGGTATCGGAGTGGTAACCACCTTCATGGGCAAGGGAGTGATATCGCGCCATGACCCCCGCTATATGTTCACCATCGGTCTCCAATCCCACGATTACACCTGGGATATAATCAATAACGCCGATCTGGTCATAAGTCTGGGCTATGATCTGGTGGAGTATCAGCCCAAAATCTGGAATCAATGCGGCTGTACTCCTAAAAAACTCATTCATATCGACACCATGCCCGCCGAAGCGGATGATCATTACCGGGTGGATATCGAGGTCGTGGGCGATCTGCCCCACGCCCTGTGGATGCTGAACCAGCGTCTTGATAAGCAGCCGCTCAGTTATGATCTATCCAGCCAGACCAAGGTACGGGCTCTGCTGTTAGATGATTTCGCCGCCCACAAAGACGATAAAACCAGGGGCAGTATCAGACCCCAGAAAATCTTATGGGATACCCGCCGGATCATGGGCCCGGAGGATATCCTTATCAGTGACGTGGGAGCCCATAAGATGTGGATAGCCCGCTATTACCACTGTGACGAGCCCAACACCTGCCTGATCCCCAACGGCTTCTGCTCCATGGGTTTCGCCCTGCCGGGGGCCATTGCCGCCAAGCTGATATATCCAGAGAAGAAGGTTCTGGCCATCTGCGGCGACGGGGGTTTTCTAATGAACCTCCAGGAGCTGGAAACCGCCCGCCGAATCGGAGCCAATATTGTGGTGATGATCTGGGAAGATCACGAATACGGGCTCATCAAATGGAAGCAGGAAAACCACTTTCACCGTCATACCGATCTCCATTTTAATAACCCCGATATTATTAAACTGGCTGATTCCTTTGACTGCCTCGGCAGGAAGGTGGAAAACGCGGTTGACCTGCTCCCAGCCCTGGAATGGTCCTTTGAACAGAACAGGCCGGTATTAATCAGTATCCCCATCGATTACCGGGAAAACGCCCTGTTGAGCGAACGGCTGGGAAAGATTCAATGCCCCATTTAAGATAACTACAATTCAACCAATGAGGCCCGTTATGATTAACAAGCAATACCCATATTATCTGGCCAACAAAGCGGTACAGGCCAACCACGATTTACCCATCGTTGATAAATACTCCGGCCAGGTTGTCAGCCACGCCGCTCTGGCCGATGAGGAGACCATCTCCCGGGCCATTGGCCTCGCCGTCGAAGCCGCTGAGGCCATGCGCCGCTTTCCGGCCTATAAACGCCAGGAGGTTTTAAACTATTGTGTGCAGCGTTTTACGGCCCGCGCCGAGGAACTGGCCCAGGCCCTCTGTATTGAGGCGGGCAAGCCCATTAAAGACAGCCGGGGCGAGGTCACCCGGCTTATTGAAACCTTTAAAATTGCCGCCGAGGAGGCGGTACGCCTGAATGGTGAATTCATCCCCTTGGATCGCAGTCCGCGTACCAACGGCTACACCGGGATCACCAAACGTATTCCGGTGGGCCCCTGTTCTTTTATTACTCCCTTTAACTTCCCCTTGAACTTAGCCGCCCATAAGGTGGCACCCGCCATAGCCGCGGGCTGCCCATTTGTCATGAAGCCCGCCAGTCTCACCCCCATCGGGGCCTTAATTATCGGCGAGGTTCTGGCAGAAACGGATCTGCCGTCCGGGGCCTTCTCCATCCTGCCCTGCAGTCGTGAGGGAGCCAGACTGTTCACCGAGGATGAACGTCTTAAGCTGCTTAGTTTCACCGGTTCGCCGATTGTGGGCTGGGCCTTAAAGGCCAAAGCCGGCAAGAAAAAGGTAGTTCTGGAGCTGGGCGGTAATGCCGCCTGTATTATTGACCACGACACCGATATTACTGATGCCGTACGCCGTGTTGTCTTTGGGGCCTTCTATCAATCGGGCCAGAGCTGTGTCGGGGTACAGCGTATCCTGATACATGCCGACATCTACGAATCATTCAAAAAGGCCTTAGTCACGGCGGCCCAGAGCTTAAAATCGGGCGATCCCGCCGAGGAAGATACCTTCATCGGCCCCATGATCAGCGAAAAAGAGGCCAAACGGGTGGCGGACTGGATCAGCTCTGCCCTCGAACACGGGGCCAAACTGCTCTGCGGCGGCCGCCGCCATGGAGCCATTCTGGAGGCAACTCTCCTTGAGGATGTACCGAAAGAAGAAAATCTCTGCCGGGAAGAGGCCTTTGGGCCGGTGGCTATACTCTCCTCCTTCACCGACTTCCGGGCCGCCATTAATGAGGTAAACGACTCGGCCTTCGGCCTCCAGACCGGGGTCTTTACCAGAGATATATACAAAATGAACCTGGCCTGGGACACCCTGGAGGTGGGCGGGGTTATCATCGGCGATGTACCGTCCTGGCGGGCTGATCAAATGCCCTACGGCGGCACCAAGGACTCCGGCCTGGGGCGGGAGGGAATCCGTTACGCCATTGAAGACATGACTGACATCAGGCTTCTCGTCATCCGAGACTTGCCGGTATAAAGAAGAGCACCGCATCTTGCGAATTAATCCATGACGAATGGGGAATATACCTATTATTTCTTGATTTTAAATTTACGCATCTTGTATTGAAGCAGGCTTTTGGTAATACCGAGCTCACGCGCGGCCTGGGCCTGCACAAAACCGGCTTCCCGCAGAGCCCGCCGCACTAATTTTTCCTCAATGGCATCCATTATTTCCGGCAGTTTACCATTTAAGGACATACCCTCAATGACTGCTGTCCCGCCGCTCTCTCCGCTCCCCGTATCCTGAATATTCAAATCCTCCGGCTCAATTTCGCCTCCCCGGCAGAGGATAGCAGCCCGTTCAATGGCATTTTCCAGCTCCCTGACGTTCCCAGGCCACGGGGAAGTGCTTAAAATTTTCAGGGCCGCCTGGCTTATCCCGAGTTCAGGTCTGCCGGCCTGCTCTCTATATTTTTCCACAAAATATTTGGCAAGCAGAGGAATGTCGTCGCTTCTCTCCCGCAGGGGAGGAATGATTATACTCACCACATTTAGACGATAAAAGAGATCCTCCCGAAAATGTTTTTTTCGTACTTCTTCCGGAAGGTTCTTGTTAGTGGCAGCCACAATACGGACATCTACCTTAATTGTTTTGTTTCCCCCCAGACGCTCAATGGCCTTCTCCTGCAGGACCCGCAGAAATTTGGCCTGTAAAGCCAGGGGCATCTCGCCAATCTCATCGAGAAATAAGGTGCCGGTATCAGCCGCCTCGAACTTACCTTTACGCAGGGCCACCGCCCCGGTAAAGGCCCCGCGTTCATGGCCGAAAAGCTCACTTTCCAGCAGACTTTCGGGCAGAGCGGCGCAATTCAGGGAGAGAAAGGGCCGCCCGGCCCTGGGGCCTTGATAATGCAGGGCGCGGGCCACTAACTCCTTGCCAGTACCAGATTCACCAGAAACCAGCACCGTGCTGGGGGTTGGCGCCACCCGGCTGATAAGTTCATAAATATCACGCATGGCCCGGTTCTTACCAATTATCCCCTCGAAGCTGTAACGACCGCGAATCTCCTGCTGCAGACGGCGATTCTCCTGAGCCAGGGCGCTGTGTTCCAGGGCTTTATTGATACTGGCCACTAATTCATCATTGTTAAAGGGTTTGGTAATATAATTGAAGGCCCCGCTCCGCATGGCCCGCACCGCCTTTTCTACCTCGCCATAGGCAGTAATCATGATAACCGGCATCTCCGGCCGGCTTGATTTCACGGCCTCCAGCAAGGCAAAGCCATCCATATCCGGCATCTGCATGTCGGTGAGCACCAGATCAATATCCGCTCCCTTCACCAAAGCAAGGGCCTTGGCGCCGTTATCGGCCGTAATGGTTTCAAACCCCTCTTCACCAAGGAGTTCAGATATAACAATCAAATAATTGGGCTCATCATCAACAACTAAAATTGTGTTCATAGTTCTCTCATGGATTCGTGAATTAAAAAATTTTCAAGACCGGAACCCGGAACCAGGCGGCCGCCGCCATACTCACCAAGATCAGCCCGATCCCGCTCACGGCCGTGAAAATCGGAGCCGCCACTGATTAATAAATTACGACGCTCACAAAAATCAAGCAAAAAACGTATATTTTTAGGGCTGTTTGAGGGATGATAGACCTCAACCCCGGAAAGGCCAAAGTTCATGAGCTCGGTTAGCAAACGGGCCAGCACCGCCTCTGAAAGACCCGCAAGACCGGGATGGGCCATAAAGGCCAGACCTCCTGCCCCTCTAATCATGGTGACGGCCTTTTCAGCCGTGAGAATATCCCGTTTCACATAAGCCGCCGCCCCCTTGCGCAAAAATCGGCGGAAGGCGTCATCCTCCGAGACGGCTATTTTTCGGGCCGTGAGGAGATGGGCGATATGAGGCCTGCCAAGCTGGCCACGGCTTTTAGCTGGTAAATCGGTTAGTTGAAGTTCATAGCCCAAAGCCCGCAATTTTTTTAAAATAGCCTCATTCCGTCGCCGGCGGGCCGTTTGAATGTGCTCTAATCCAGATAGTAATACCTTATTATCGGGCCGCATGTTATAGCCCAGGACATGAATATCAATGCCATTATGATTAGCACTTAATTCCAGACCGGCAATAAATTTAAGCCCGCAGTTATCAGCGGCATCTTCAGCCTCGGGAATCCCGGCCATGGTATCATGGTCTGTAAGGGCCAGAATATTCAAGCCCCGTCCCCTGGCCCGAGCCACTAACTGAGTTGGAGAGAGCAAGCCGTCTGAGAAACAGGAATGACAGTGAAGATCGATTTTATACATTTTTTCAAAAATAATTTGCCAGGGCCGGCATTTTTGATAGAATAACTGTAACTATTCAGCAGCACCCCATCTCGGAGTCTACGCTTACCTCGTCCATTCGAGACTTCTCGAATACAAAAGTATGCTTCGAAGTCCCGAGAATGAACCAGGAGCACTGCTGAACAGTTACATTCCGGTGGTTATTGTTACGTTTAGACATCAAGCTGAATAGTTACCATTAAAGAATGAATAAAAAACGGTGAAACTTCAGTTACAAACTAATAAGCCCTTTATTGGCACGGAACAGGGCCATGGCAATACGCCCTTGATCTTATCCGGTAAACCTTGAGGTGAAATATGGCCCAGATTGACGCTTTTTTTAAACTGATGCACGAACAGGGGGCCTCCGATCTGCACATGGTCTCCGGCCAGCAGCCCATACTCCGAATCAGGGGAGATATGGAGCGCATAAAGTACAAGGCCCTTGACAATGACTCCCTGAAACCCCTGCTCTATGAAATTATCACCGAAGAGAAGATCAAGGAATTTGAGGAGACCGGTGATGTGGATTTCGGCTATGAAATACCAGGCCTGGCCCGCTACAGGGGTAACCTCTTCATGCAGAAATACGGCATCGGCGGCGTATTCAGGGAGATTCCCAGTGATATCCTCACCTGTGAGCAGCTTGGCCTGCCCCAGATTATCTCCAAGCTATCCGGCCTGCCCAAGGGCATGGTACTGGTAACCGGCCCTACCGGCAGCGGTAAATCAACTACCCTGGCCGCCATTATCGATGAGGCTAACAAGACCAGACATGATCATATCCTGACGATTGAAGACCCCATCGAATTTGTTCACAAAAGCCAGAACTGTATCGTTAACCATCGCGAGGTCGGGCTGCATACCAAATCATTCTCCGCCGCCCTGCGCGGCGCCCTGCGTGAAGACCCTGACATAATCATGGTGGGCGAGATGAGGGATCTGGAGACCATCTCACTGGCCATGGAGGCCGCCATGACCGGTCATCTCGTCTTCGGCACTCTGCATACCATTAACGCCTCTAAAACCGTTGACCGGATGATTGAAATCTTCCCCGCCAACCAACAGGCCCAGGTACGCTCAACCCTGGCCGACGCTCTAAAGGCCGTGGTTTCCCAAACCCTCTTTAAACGAATAGATAAAAAGGGGCGCTGCGCCGCCCTGGAAATTCTGGTCTGCACCCCGGCTATCCGTAACCTCATTCGCGAGGGCAAGACCTTTCAGATTCCTTCCGCCATGCAGACCGGGAAAAAATACGGTATGCAGACCCTTGATGACGCCATTTTAACTTATCTGCAAAAAAATATTATCTCAGCCGAAGATGCCTATACCAACGCCATTGAAAAGAGCAAATTCGTTGGTTTCCTGAAAACACCGCCGACGGATTTCACTGACGCTTAGAGCCAGTCAACAACTATCGGTTTAGGACAGGTACATCAAACCTGGCCGTTGATTAATTGACTATCTTCGTGTTCCGGAATACGAAAGACGAAATAATAGAGAACCCAGGAGACTATAAAGGTAATCCCCCCTGACCAAAGCACGTCGGAGAGAAAATGGGCTCCAGCCGCCATCCGGGCCACACTCATCATAAGGCCCAGCCCCAGGCCGCCGGCAAGGGAGGCGAGAGCCCAGGGTCTGCGCCGCCGCCAGATAAAGAAGAAGACCAAAAATTCAAAGGCAATAGAGGCATGACCGCTGGGGAAAGAGTGTCCCTGGCCCCCTGTCCCCTTGACAAAAAGCGGCTTAAAATCAAGCTGACCGCCAAACTCCTTCACCTGCTCCGGGCGGGGCCGGCCCCAATGGTCTTTCAGACAGATATTTACAATCAGACCGGGGCCGATCAACATACTGACTATAATAAAAACCGCCCGCCGCCGCCAGATCCTGCTTCTTGATCTCAGAAAACTTAAACCTAAAACGCCAAGGGCTATGGCGCTCAAAAGCAGAGTAAACAGTTTATCGGCATTATTAAAAAAACGCCAGGGCTGCATACGGCCATAGGGCCAGGCAGCACTTAACCCCAGGGGATGATAAAACCATTCAGCAACAGTTTCATCTAAGGAAAAAACCCGGCAGAGCAGGCTGCCTGTAATTAATATGGTTAGAACCGCGATAATATCCGGCCGCCAGTAACGCCTGTAATCCCGCCCCTTAGAGGCCTTATTCAAAGCTTCCCGCCTTGTCATCCGGGCCACCGCAAGAGATTGTGGCCTAAATAAACCTTATAATTCCGGCTGGCCGCGGCCCCCATGGGTACGGAAACAGGCGATAGAGGCCGCACTTGCTGAAAGACCTGCCGTAATTCGCCCGGCAAGGCCCCGCCAAGCTCGGTTTCAATTATAATGAGGGCGTCAGAACCGATCTTCCCCACTGGCCCCGGCCATATATCATACTGTGAAGATATAACTCCCGGCGCACTGTTCCAAATATAGACAGTTGGCCGCCCCTGGACGTAAAAGGCCAGCTCACTTGCCGTCTGCCGGGTCACAGCAAGGATAAAGGGTTTACCGTGGCTGGAATTTTTATTCCTTAAAACCGTCACCTCATGCCCCAGGGCACTCCAGCCCTTCAAGCGGTGCAGGGGATCTCTGGGCCCGCCGCCAATGGCGGTATGACCTATATAAAAGCTTAAAAAATAAATAAGCGTAGTCAGGAACAGGCCGCTCAAGACTACCCACAGCCGCCGGCGGCGGCTAACCGCTGGAAGATCAGGCCTTAGACTGCCATGGCCGGTGAGCCAGGCGGCAACGAGAATAAAAGCGGAGAGATAGAAAACCGCCGGCCAATTAGCATTTACCCGCTGCCGCAGGGAGAGAAGCACAAAAACCAGCAGGGGCAGGACGCTGAAAATAATCAGTAATTTAGGACGACGCTCTATTTTCCGGCCCTGCCGGAAGAGACCAAAGGTGATAAGCCCCATAAATATTACGGTGAGGGGAGAAATAAGCAGCAACTGACTACCGATAAAATCAGGCAGGGTAGTTTCAAAACGCCAGAAACTATGATTACCCTGAAAATGATGCGCCGTATGCTTCAGGGTAATCCAGCCATGATGATAATTCCAGAACAGATCAGGAACCAGAAAAAGCAGAGGGAGCAGCAAAAGCAGATAGGGCCAGGGACGGCGTAAATGAAAACGATCTTCCCGGCTGGCCCATAGAAAAATCAGCGTCAGCAGAGGGAAAAAAATCATCATCTGCTTGGCCAGGAGACCAATACCACAGAAAATTATGGTAAAGAGAGGCCAGAACCACCTGCCCTCTTCACCTTCGAGACAACGCCAAAGTCCGTAAAGGGCCAGAGACCAGCAGACAACCAGAGGAGCGTCAATGGTCATAATCAGATTTAACACGGCGCTGCCGGGGGCCGCCACGGCCAGCAGCACGGCCCAGAATCCGGTTCGAGGATTAAACATACGGGCCGAGAGAGCGTAAAGCGCCCAGAGGGAGACAGAACCGCAAATTACAGCCGGCAGCCGGACTGTAAAGGGGCTGACCCCAAAAACAAAGGAGGACAGGGCGTTCAACCAGGCGATAAGCGGCGGTTTGCTATAATACCCCCAGGCCAGATGGCGACCCCAGTCCCAGTAATAGGCCTCGTCAGGCACTAGATCAAGAGGAGTAATGATTAGATAAAGCAGCCGCCAGGCGGTAACCGCGAGCAGCAGGAGCAGAAAGGCCTGCCGCCATTGGCGATCACGCGCTCCGCTGTTATTTACTTGTATATTGTTCATTATTTATTGCTTACGCTTTGGAGTTGAGAGTAATTTTCTGCCCTCACGGAACAGTTGCCGCTTTTTTATACAATCAAAGGCAGCGCGGCCGGACAGGCCTCAATCTCCACTACCGCCTCACCGGCCGCCTCACCGTCTAATTGTAATCGCCCCTGGCCGCTGATGACAAGACGGGCAGTGGTTAATATCCTGCCCGGCAGCCGTATTCGTCCTCTGAGTAATGATAAAAGACAAGCCAGGAGGGGGAAACGCCCCATGAATGGCAGGATTACAACCTCAAACTGAGGACTGAAGATGGAAGCGGCAGGGGCCAGACAGAAGGGGCCACCGTATAGTCTGCTGTTACAAACCACCACCTGCGATAGATGACGAAACATGGTGCCGTCCCCCATCCGGCAGCAGATCTGCCGCACCGGCTGCCGCAGCCAAACCTTGAAGGCGCTATAGAAATAAGCCCCTTTCCCAGTTATCTTCTTCAAGCTTAGATTAACCCCCTCCACTGCCGCCGCGTCCATACCGGCTCCGGCCATAAGCAGAAAATAACGACCAGCGGCCCGGCCCAGGGTGGCCAATCGTGGTTCACCGGCGACGGCCAGGGCGCATTGGGCGGCCAAGTCCTTAGGCAGGGCGCATTCCAGGGCAAGAACATTGGCCGTTCCCAGAGGGATAATGGCCATGGGCCGCGGATCCGGCATCATACCGTTAATAACCTCATTGATGGTGCCGTCACCTCCCGCCACAATAAGGCGCTCAAAACCCGCCATGTTGGCGGCCAGTTCCGCGGCATGCCCAGCGTATTCGGTGGGAAAGACCTCCACCTCGGCCCCCTGCCGCCGCATGTATTCGGCGGCCCGCTCTATGATCCCGGCCTGATGAGAGCCCGCGGCCGGATTGGCAATAAACTTAAGGCGCATGCCGTTGCTGAGCCGGCAATTTATATTTATGACTCTCAAAAAGTTCAAAGGCCGTCTGGAAATAGGCGGTGGCCAGATCAACTAACTCGGGGACGGGAGGAGATGATTTCTGGCTGTAATCCACCGGATTATAGTCATAAACATGCACAGCTTTATGAAGTCCAAGCACCACCAGTTTACCATCCATAAGAAGCCCGACATCATGATCGTGGTTTACCAGAATCGGCCGCGGCCGCTTCTGAATAACGGGATCAAGAACATTCTGGCCATAAAAGGGGGCGCTGAAAGGCAGGCCGAGAAGCCCCATAACAGTGGGGGCAATATCAATCTGCCCGGTGGGCACCGTGACCCGTCCCGGCCGCAGGTGTCCGGGGGCCAGCATCAACAGTGGAATCCGATAATGACGCATGGGGATCTGCTGGCTGCCGTATACCCTGGCATCATGATCGGCCACAATAATAAAGAGGGTGTTTTTGCCCCATGGAGTCGTTAGAGCCGCCTTTATAAAACGACCAATCGCGTAATCAGCATAACGTACTCCGGCCAGCCGACCACCGTTTTCAGCCGGGATATTGGCAATACCGGCCGGGAACTGAAAGGGCTGATGATTGGAGGTGGTCATGATTATTGAGAAAAAAGGTTTACCCCGTGCCGCGGCCCGGCTGTAATAGTCCACCGCGTGCCGAAATATATCCCCATCGCAGACCCCCCAGATAGTGCGCTGAGTGATGCGTTTAATATCACTGATATCGCTGATGGCAAAACCGTTACTCGAAAAGAAGTGGTTCATATTGTCAAATATGCCATGACCGCCATAAAGAAAGCTTCTCTGATAACCCTTGACCCGCAGCACATCGCCCCAGTTGGCAATATTTTCGGATCCGGGCCGCTTCATTATACCCTCGCTGGGAATGGGCGGCATGGAGCAGACAATAGCCCCCAGGCCCCGCACCGTCCGGGTGCCGCTGGCATAGGCATTGGTAAACAGAAGGCCTTGTCTGGCAAGACGGTCAAAATTAGGGGTCAGGCCGCGTTTATCACCATAGGCCCCGACAAATTGAGCCCCGAAGGACTCCTCCACCACGGCCACAATATTCAGCTTGCCAAGCCCCTTGAGCGGAGCGGGAAATGTGCGGTTCAGATTCTCATTAAAGCCCTTTTCAGGCCGGCTGTCGGAGGTACATAACTGGCGCCGCATAATGGCAAAGGCCCGTTTATCATCAATGGTTCGGTAATATTGTTTAAAGTTCAGCTCATTGGTATGCAGGGCCCGGAAAAAGCTGCTGATGCCGTTGGCAGTTATCTCATTGGCCACCCGGTTTTTGAACAGGGCCAGGCTGTCGGTAGAAAAAAGGCTGAGACAGAATGCAGTCAGCAGGATATGCACCCCGAGAAAAAGCAGACGGCGCTTAAAGGGCATAGCCGGCAGGCGGCGGCGGATGAGGCGGCGGTCAAAAACCACCTGAATGATAATCGTCAGCAGGGCCGTAGCGAGTAAAAGCCAGAGGACGTGATAGGTCTCCCATATATTTACAAAAACCTCATTGGGGTAGATGAGATAATCCACGGCCACCAGGTTGAAACGGGCATTAAACTCAGCGAAAAAGAAAAATTCGGCAATGGATAGATAGATAAAGCCAAAGACCGCCGCCATGGAAAAAAAACGGGCCCAGAGACGGCGAAGCAGGGATTCGCCCGCCATATTGGGCAGCAGAGTCAGAATTAGAGTGAGAGCCAGAAAGAGCGGCGGCAGAACCAGCAGGTCATTCACCGCTCCCAGCCCCAGAATTATAAATTCCTGCGCGGCGGAGACCTGAAAATTGCGGCCCATGGCTGCCCAGAGGACAATGCGCAGCACAAAAGACAACAACAAATAAACGGCCCCCATGGTCAGCAGAGGTCGATAACGGCCTTTAAGGCCGGAGCTTATAATATTAGGTTCCGCAGCAGACATCTTTATCTTTCTCCTTCTTCAACAACCTTAACTTCATTTTCCGGCAAGGGCGAAACAACCAGCCCAAGAGAGGCCCCGATGCGGCGCACCAGCTCAATAAAACGATGCGGCATTGGTAAATCACGCTCAACCAGTAAAATTCCATAATTCTGAGTTTGCAAGAGAATTTTGGAATTATCCATCCCCTCTTGGTGGTCGCACAAGACCATGATACGCAAGGCATCAGTAAGAGGAATCCTGAGCTGGGGCAAATCAGCGGTCAGGCGGTTTAAAATATCATCAATCATCTGATATTCACTTTGAGCGAATTCCTGAAAGGCGGGCTCCGAATTAACGATCCCGAAACAACGATTTATCACCGCCCCAGTCAATTTATTATGATACTGCCGTTCCCGCTCTGGAAATCGGCGGCACACGACCTCACGCAGATCACGAAAGGCAATCATTTTGACAATCTCAACACCTTCCCGCAGAATGGGAATTAATTTAGATTCATTTTCCATTTTGTCAGTTTATCGTTTATTTTTGTAACTGTTTAGCCAAGTCTATAAATTACCCTTGTTTTTTTGGCTCCTCAGGGGCAATTCCTTATGGCTGCCCTCTCTTTTACCGCCTGCGGGCAAGGGCACCCGCAATGGGCACCTACGTTCCCCAAGCACTCAGATGTCACGCCGCCGATTTTTTACTTATTGGCCTTTCAATGAATGCAGGTTAAATAACACAAACTACAAGCCGGGGTCAATCTAACATTTTATGTAACTATTAAGCAGCCCCCCGTTTAACCACGTTCAACCACAATCTTAAATTAAAAACATGCCCCCGCTATCCCCCTTTAAAATAGGCCAAATCGCCATTGACCCGCCCTTAATTCTGGCCCCCATGGCCGGGATCAGTCACTCGCCATTCCGAAGGCTGGTCGCCGGGTTTAAGCCCCCCGGCCTCTTTTTCAGCGAGATGTTAAGCGCCCGTCATCTGCCTTATGACGTTAAAAAAAAATCGCTCTGGCTCCGGAGTTCAGCCCTTGAACATCCCATGGCCTGGCAGATTGTGGCTCCCAACCCGGAAGAGGCGGCCCTGGGGGCGGCTCACCTGACCCAGGCCGAAATAATTGACTTAAACCTGGCCTGCCCCGCCCCCAATATAGCCCGCCGACGGGCCGGCGGCCATTTATTGTCAGATCTGAAGCTCACTGACTCCATTATCAAGGCCGTACGCCAGGCAGCCCCCCGGGCCATGACGGTCAAGATCCGCCTCGGTAAAAAGCCCGATTTATTATTTCTTGGAGAACTGGCCGCGGTCATTGAAGGAAACGGGGTTGACGCCATTACCCTTCACCCCCGCCTGACGACTGAGAAGCTGAAACGCCGGGCCCGCTGGGAGTATATCGGCCATCTGAAAGAGATGGTGAACATCCCGGTTATTGGCAATGGTGATGTCAACAGCCGCGCAGATTATCAGAAAATGACCGCCCAAACCGGCTGCGACGGGGTAATGATTGGCCGGGCGGCGGTAAGGAGGCCCTGGATATTCGCTGAACTATGCGGGATAGAGCAGGAAATCAGCCCGGAGTTCCTGCTCCGCACCTATGAAGAGCTGGTGAATGAAATTATAAAATTTTTCCCGCCCCGCATGGCCATAGGGCGGATAAAAGAATTCACCTGGCATTTCAGTACCAACCTGAAATTCGGCCACCGGCTGGCCGCCCGCCTGCAGTCCCTGAAAAATATTAACGCCTGCCTTGATTTTATCCGAGAAAACTTTATAACAGCCTGTTAATCCGTAAGTTATTCAACCAGGTGGAGTGATTTCTTTTGGGCGGAAATCATTCCGCCCCCACTACCCCAGGACGTCGACGTATACCTTGATATTCGGGAAGTCCCGAATGAACAGATCCGGGGTGCTTTAGGGGCAGTTCCTGACTGTCAAAACCGCCGCCCCCTTAATCTGACCCTGGCGCAGATCAGTAAGCGCCTCATTGGCGGCGGTCAGGGGATAGGTCTTGACCTCGGTCTTGACTAAATGGCGGCTGATAAAATCAAAAAACTCCCGGCCGTCGGCTCTGGTGAGATTAGCCACGGAACATATCCGCCGTTCACCCCACAGCAGCTGATAGGGAAAGGCGGGGATATCACTCATGTAAATTCCGGCACAGACCACCACGCCTCCCTTTTCAATGGTTCGCAAGGCCTGGGGCACCAGATGGCCGGCCGGGGCAAAAATAATCGCCGCCTCCAGCTCCACGGGGGGCAGTTCATCAGAACCGCCTGCCCAGACCGCCCCCAGCCGCCGGGCGAATTGCTGGCCGCGTTCATCGCCCGGCCGGGTAAAGGCATAGACCTGACGACCCTGGGCCATGGCCACCTGGATAATTATATGAGCCGCGGCCCCAAAGCCATACAACCCCAGCCGCCGGGCCTCACCGCACATGCGCAGAGAACGAAAGCCTATGAGACCGGCGCAGAGGAGCGGCGCGGCATGGACGGCATCATAAGCCTCCGGCAGTGGCAGACAAAACCCGGCCTCCGCCACGGTGTATTCGGCATAACCACCATTTATCTGATAGCCGGTAAAGAGGGGTTCGTCACAAAGATTTTCCCGGCCGCTGGCGCAAAAACCGCAATGACCGCAGACCCCGCCCAGCCATGGTACCCCCACCCGGCGGCCCAGCCAGCTCGAGTCAAGCCCGCCGCCCACCGCCGCTACCCGGCCGACAATTTCATGACCAGGAATCAACGGCAGATGCGGATCACGCAGATCGCCGTCGATTATATGGAGATCAGTCCGGCAGACCCCGCAGCACTCTACCTGGATTAAAAGCTGACCTTCACCCGCCTCCGGCCGCGGCAGAGTCAACAACTCCAGCCCCCCGCCCCGCTCTTTCAGCACCATGGCCCGCATACTGTGGTTCATAATCAATTCTCCTCAGTTATCCTTTGACCTTTGTTATAAAATTATTTATTAATACGCAGACAGGATCACAACTTACATATATAAAGGAGAAATCATGGTTAATAAAGTTATTCTAATCGGAAACCTCGGCGCTGACCCCGAGGTACGTTACACCCAGAGCGGGGCGGCGGTTGCTAATTTTAATATTGCCACCACTGAGGTATGGGTAAAAGACGGCAACAAGGAAGAGCGAACGGAATGGCATCGAATAGTAGCCTTTAGCCGTCTCGGCGAAGTATGTGGAGAATATCTCGCCAAAGGCTCAAAGGTCTATATAGAAGGCAAGATCCAGACCAGGCAGTGGGACGACAAAGACGGCAACAAACGCTATACCACTGAAATTATCGCCCGGGAAATGAAGATGCTCTCCCCCAAAAACCAAGGCGGCGGCCAGGGCGGGAATTACAGCCAGGAAGAACCACCCCTCGCAGAACCGGTTATGGGCGATGACGTACCGTTTTGAAGTAATTAATTTTGTAACTATTCAGCGTAGTGCCTAAAAGTAACCAATAACCCCAGAGCGTAACTGAATAGTTACTTAATTTTGTAAATTAAACTTTCACCGTTTTTCACAACGGTGTTTTATTTGCATCAGTTAAATCACTCCCTGCGAAGCAGCCATTTAATATGATTTTATTTATTGTATGGCAAATGAGGATTTAATTAAATAATTGTAAGTTTTATTTATTGCTATCAAGCATATCTTCATTAAAAGAATGAATAAAAACGGTGAAATTTCAATTTTTAGACATCCCGCCATAATTTCCGGAGTAAGTCAGTACATACGCGGTGCTGACTTACTCACAATCCATATCCCGGCCGCAGGTACAGGCCCGACCCTTGAAGCTGAAAAAAAATTTCAGGCCCTTACGTACTGTATCTGAGAAGATTTTAGGCGTGAAGACTGAGCCGACTACCTTTTTATTAATCTCGCTTAAAGTTGGATAAGGATGAATGGCAGAGGCAATTTTTGACAACCCTGTGCCGCCATTCATAACCGCCACCCATTCACTTAATATATCACCCGCCCGAGGGCCAAGAATCTGGACGCCAAGAGGTTTTTCTCTCTTGTCTAAGAGAAGTTTTATACACCCCTCGCCCTCGGCTAGTCCCCGGTCATTGGCGGCAAAAACCGGGGAACCAAATTCAACCTTGGCTCCCAATCGGCAAAAACGCTCCACCGAGTCATGGCGCTGGATCTCAGCCACCACCGAGCGGATACGATCTGACAGCGCCCGAAAATCAACCGGCGGCGGGGTAAGGGACGGCAGACCGAAACGCGGCCCGCTCTTCATCAGATGATAGACATGGGCACTCTTAATCAGGGTCTTGCTGGGTACACAGCCATAATGAAGGCAGAGTCACCGCCCAAATTGGCTTCCTTTTCCAGTATCAGGGTTTTAGCCCCCAGCTGGGCCGCGCCGGAGGCCACGGTAAGCCCGGCGGCACAGCCACCGATAATCCCGATATCATAATCGTAATTTGCCATTTGTCCTCCTACTTATAAAATAGGGAGCTGCATTTTTTTTTGCCTTTATACAGAGCCATCCCCTTCTTGACCACAATGGGGAAGAGGCCAAGAACCGCAAAAGAGGCCAGAAGCCCTGGTGACATAATACCGCTTAATGAATCTATCCCGGCCAGCTCTTTGCCAGCGTTAACATAAACGATAGTCCCGGCCAGCATTCCCAGCTGCGAAACCCAGAAATAGGTAAAAAGCCGCA
>CAZZJP010000019.1:0-17413 GCA_964654555.1 uncultured Desulfobulbia bacterium | reverse complement strand
ATCTTGCCATAACAGCCCGTAAAACGTATAAGTAATGGTTTTTAGCCGATTACGGTCATATTATCAACGCTTTTATAAAGCAGGCTTCAAGACGATTTATGGCTGGTGGCATTCAAGCGGGACTTAAAGGATTTAAGCGCGCGTATGGCAGGCAGACATCCCCATAAACTAAAAACATTACCCGCCGCCTGGCGGCTTATCGGCCCAATCTTCAGGCGCTGCCGGGGGCGGATAACGGTCGGGATTCTGGCCCTGCTAACCGTTGACCTCTGCCAGCTTGTTATTCCCCGGATCATCAAATGGGCCGTTGACGGCCTCAAAAATCATACCGTAGACGGTAGTCAATTACGAAATTATGCCGCCCTGATTATGCTTCTGGCCTTAACCGTGGCGGCGTTGCGTTTTCTATGGCGTTATTTTATCCTGGGCTTTTCCCGTCTGCTCGAGCGGGATATTCGGGATGCCCTCTTTCATCATCTCTTGAGTCTGGACAGTGCCTTTTTTCAACGCCGGGCCCCCGGTGAATTAATCGCCCTGGCCACCAACGATCTTACCTCCGTACAAATGGCCTGCGGCATGGGGCTCATTGCTGCCATAGATGCCCTGCTCATGTCTTTTGCCGCCATATCCTGCATGGCCTATATTAATCCACATCTCACCTTGCTGGCCATTCTGCCCTTTCCGGCATTGGCCGTAACCACCAGTTTTCTGGCCTCCCGCCTTCATCGTCATTTTAAACGGGTGCAGGAACAATTTTCTTTTCTCACCGAAGAGGCCCGCGGCGCGATAAATAATATCCGTCTTCTGAAGATATATACCCGCGAGGCGGCCCAGTGCGCCCAGTTTGATACCATTGGCCGCAGCTACATCAAACACAGTCTCAAGGTCGCTAAAATTCAGGGGGCTCTATTTCCGGCCTCCGGGTTTATCGCCAATATCAGCCTGCTGATTATTGTCTTTTTCGGGGGGGAAATGGTTATCAGCGGCACAATCAGCATCGGCGGTTTCGTGGCCTTTATCAGTTATCTCTTCATGCTCACCTGGCCGATGATGGCCCTGGGCTGGGTAAGCAATCTCTTTCAGCGCGGTCTAACCTCGCTGGCCCGGATTCAGGAGGTGATGGATGAGCACCCTCTCTTGCTCCCGGTGACTGCGGGGTACGCAATTGGCAGGCCTGATATTATCAGTCTCCGTAATCTAACCTTCAGCTATCCCGGTCAGGACAGACCGAGGTTAAGGGATATAAGCCTTGATATCTGTCCCGGTCTGCTGGGTATCGTCGGCCGCACTGGAAGCGGCAAATCCACCCTTTGCGCCCTGCTGGCCCGCCTCTACCCCGTGGAACGGGGGCAACTTCTCATCAATAGCCTGGATATAAATGATATTGATCTGAATACCTGCCGCCGTTTATTGTCCTTTGTGCCGCAGAGCGCGGCACTTTTTTCCACCACCATTGCCGGAAATATCGCCTTCGGGGCTCCGGAGACGGGCATGGAAGAAATAAAGGTGGCGGCCAGGGCGGCGGCTGTTCATAACGAAATAATGGCTTTTCCCCATGGTTATGAGACCGAAATCGGCGAGAGGGGGGTGAAGTTGTCCGGCGGCCAGCGGCAGAGGATCGCCCTGGCCAGAGCCTTATTACTGCGGGCTCCTGTCCTCTTGATTGATGATGCCCTGGCGGCGGTGGATGCCGGGGCTGAAGACCGGATAATGGCCCATATTCTCGCTTATGCCAGGGAAAATATAGTGATTATGGTTACCAACCGTTTAAGCCCTCTGCGTCAGGCCCGACAAATAGCGGTACTGGATAACGGGCGGCTCACTGCCTTGGGCCGGCACCGGGAGTTAATTGCCGTCAGTGAAATTTATCGGGAAATTTATGCTCGTCAGGAATTCGGGAATAATCGGACGGCTGCTAACGATTCTGAGAGTCAAAACTATATGCCGGATTTTACCTGTCACAATCATGCAGCATAACTACGGTTTTTTTGAAGAAGATCAATTGGGCAGTTTGGGAGATGCCGCCCTTTGGGGCCGGATTCTGAAACTGGTTCGGCCCCAGCTCCGCAATATCATTCTGGCCATTATACTTTCTCTTGCGGTTATCGCCGCCAATCTTACCCTGCCCTGGCTTGTGCGCCTCGCCATTGATAAATATATCATGGCCGCCCATCTGAGCGCCGGAGCCCGGCTGCTGGGCCTGGAGAATATTGCCTTAGTCTTTATTGTCATGGTCATCGGCGGATTCGCGGCCAATTTCTTTCAAGTTACGGTGTTGGAATATAGCGGCCAGTATATCATGCACGGCCTGCGCCAGCGTCTGCTGGCCCATCTCCTCTCCCTGGATGTCACCTTTTTTAATAATAATCCGGTGGGTAAACTGGTGACCCGGCTTACCAACGACATCCAGAATCTGCATGAAATGTTCACCTCTGTTATCACCACTGTTTTCAATGATATTCTGCAATTATCGGCTATTTTAATTATCCTCTTTTATATGAACCGGCATCTGGCTCTGCTCATGTGCGCCCTGCTGCCCCTTATAATCATTCATTCCCTGTCCTTCAGTCGTATGGCCCGCAAGGCCTTTCGCAAAATCCGCACCCAGCTGGCCATTATCAACTCCTTTATGCAGGAGAGTCTGACCGGCATTTCCTTGATCCAGCATTTTTTAAGAGAGGCTGATACCGAAAAACAATTTCGGCGCCAGAACCGTATCTTTCAGCGCCAGACCATGTACCAGATCAAGATATTCGGCATCTTTCTGCCCATTATCGAAGTCATCAGTACCTTGGCCATCGCCTTGATTATCTGGATCGGCGGCCGGGAGGTTATGAAAGGCACCACCACCATCGGCGAGCTGGCCGCCTTTCTATCCTATATGCGCCTTTTTTTTAAACCAATTCGCGAGGTAGCACAGAAATACTCCATCGTGCAGTCAGCCATGGCCTCGGCGGAGCGGATATTTGAGCTTCTTGACCGGCAGTCTGCCATCTCAACCGCCGGCAATCTGCGTCTGCCGAATCTTCGAGGCGGTATTCGTTTCGCGGGGGTCAGTCTTGCCTACAGGCAGGGTGAATCTATTATCAGTGATTTTAACCTCAACATCGTTCCTGGCGAGCAGCTGGCCATTGTCGGCCCCACCGGGGCGGGCAAGACCTCAATTGTCAATCTGCTGGAACGTCTTTATGAACCACGGGCCGGTGAAATTTTCATAGACGATCACCCCCTGGCCGATTTTGATCTGGCCTGGCTGCGCGGCTGCATCGGCCTGGTAATGCAGGATGTCCTGCTAATGTCGGCCACTCTGCGGGATAACCTCATCTTCGGCAGTTCGGCCGATGAAAATAGATTGAGGGCGGTGGTGCGGGATTCACAGTTAGAGATGGTGGTGCGGGATCTTCCTCAGGGGCTGGATACCATGGTTGGCGAGGGGGGCTGGCAGTTATCTCAGGGGCAGAAGCAGCTCCTCGCTCTGGGCCGGGTTATGCTGCGTGACCCCCGTATTTTGATCCTGGATGAGGCCACCGCCAATATCGATTCTATCACCGAAGCCCTGCTGGAGAAGGCCGTCGCCCATACTATCCGGAATCGCACAAGCATTGTCATTGCCCATCGTTTGTCCACCATTCGTAACGCCCAGCGTATTGTTGTTCTGAGCCGGGGACGGATAAGGGAGGAAGGTTCCTATGATGAGCTGTTGGAGAGGGGTGGTTTGTTTGCCCGCCTCATTGAATTGCAGCAGGCGCGGAAGGAGGTGGAGCTGTCTGATCCTGTTTGAGCTGGAAATTAATTTGTTGCCTCAGGGCGCATTGCAATACGTCCGTCGTATCTGTGGGTATTGGGGCCGGGTAGGAATAACCCACGTCCGTTTCTTCAACTATCCAGCACGTCGCGGACAAAACGCACCAGATCACAGCGCTGTACCGGCTTGTGGATGTAAAGTTTAATACCCATCTTGAGGGCCTGTTTTCTGGAGATTATGGCGCTGTAGCCGGTGCAGAGAATAATGGGAAAGTCTGGCCGCAGAGCCAGGAATTTTGCCGCCAGTTCGTGGCCGCTTATTTCCGGCATGGTTTGATCCGTGAGCAGGAGGTCAAAGGCGTCTGGCTCTGCGCTGAATAGTTTAAGGGCGTCGCTGCTGCTGGTGAGAGCCGTAACCTTGTATCCCTGTTTCTTGAGCAGGGCCTTCTGGAGTTCGGCAATCATCTCCTCATCATCCACCACCATAATACGTTCAGTCCCCATGGGTAGATCCGCTATTATCGGTGCGGTCTCTCTCCTACTTGCCGCGGGCAGAACCGGGAACAGGATGCGGAACTCGGAGCCAACGCCTGGTTGACTATGTACCTGGACTATGCCGCCCATGCTGCGGGCCAGACCATAGACAATGGAGAGGCCGAGGCCAGTACCCTCACCCACCTCCCTGGTCGTAAAATATGGTTCAAATATATGTTGGGTGGTGGTCTTATTCATGCCGCAGCCATTGTCCCGAATCAGTAGCTCCACAAAGGGGCCGGGTTGCACCTCTTCTTGGATCCGCAAATCATCAGCGTTTAACTGCCGACGGTGGAGGTGGATGTCAATAACTCCTTTTTCGTCATCCAAGGCCTTTAGGGCGTTAGTGCAGAGATTAATTATTATCTGATGAAGTTTGGTGGGATCGCCATTAATCATCCCGCAGTTACAATCAATCCTGGTACGGATATCCACGCTGCTCGGCATGGAGTTGCGCAGTAATTTCAAGGCCTCTTCAATGATTAGATGCGGGGCTATGGGATGCAGGTACCCAGGCTTTTTGTGGCTGAAACTCAAGATCTGTTTTACCATGTCCCGAGCCCGGAGAGTGGCCTTAATAACTTCGTCGAGATAAGAGGCGGACAGCCCCTTTGCCAGCGCATCATCTTTGGCCAACTCACTATAGCCTAAGACCGCGGTCAGGATGTTGTTGAAATCATGGGCAATACCGCCGGCCAGGGTACCCATGGCCTCCATTTTATGGGCCTGGAACAACTCCTCTTCCAAGCGCTTACGCTCCGTAATATCGGTGACCACATAGACTATATAATCCAGCTTGCCGTCTTCATCTGGCACCGCGGAGCTGCTGATCTCAAAGGTTCTATGCAGGTGTTCATGGTAAATCTCGGCACTGTGATCGCCGCCGTCCGCTATTGTCCGGTCACCGGGGCAGTTTTTACAGGGGCAGTCCGTACCGCAAAATATTTCACATGATTTGCCCCGCAATTCATCTTCCGTGGTTTTAAAAAACCGGCAGGTACTGGCGTTGGCCTGTATAATTTTCTTATTCTTATCCATTAAAACGACCATATCGTGGAGAGCGGCAAAGGTCTTGACCCATTTTTCTTTCACGGCCTTTAATTCCCGTACCTTTTCCTCCAGTTTAGTGGCCACAATGCCGGGATAGCGGGCCAGAAATGCCTCCTGCTCGGCCGCCATCGGCTCTGGCCGCTCTGATTTGGAGCTTGTTACGCCGCTGATGGCTTTCTCAAGCTGCTGCCAGAATTCATTGGGGTTCAGGGGTTTTATAAGATAGGCATCCGCTCCAAGGGAACGGGCCAGCTCGCGTTCGTTATAACCGGTATAAACGGCGGAATAAAAGATAAAGCGGATATCACGTAGAACAGGATCATTCTTCATCCGCCGCAGGAGTTCAAAACCGTCCATCCTGGGCATAAGGGCATCTGAAATTACCAAATCAGGTTTATTATCAGTCATCAGCTCCAGGGCCTTAAAACCATCGCCTGCTTCTGTAACCTGCCAGCCGTGATGCTCTAAGTTATAACGCAGCAAACGTCTGTCATCTCCCCGGTCTTCGACAATCAGGGTCTTCATATTTCCTCTCTCTCGATGATTTTTTTTATCTCTGTCATAACCCGCATGGGGTCAATTGGTTTTTCGATATAGCCGTTACAGCCGGCCGCCATAATTTTTTCCCGATCACCGCGCATGGCGTATGAGGTCATAGCGATAATAGGGGGATTGCCCTTGGGCTTAGAGGCCCTGATGCGGCGGGTACTCTCCATACCGTCTATGCCGGGCAGCATAATGTCCATTATAATCAGATCCAGTGGGGTGCTGGCGGCGGTTTTCACCCCCTGTTCTCCGTCTGCGGCGCTTAAGATCTCGTAGCCCTCTTTTTGCAGTATATAGGTCATGAGCCGGAGGTTATCCGGATTGTCTTCTACTATTAATGCCTTTTTCATATCTCCACCTCCATCGGCAGCAGCATAGTAAATGTTGTGCCTTGCTTATAAATACTTGTTAAACTTATTCCGCCGTGCAGAACCTCCCGCATTAGTTTAGCGGTGAGGTAGAGCCCCAGGCCAGTACCTGGGTATTCCCCGTTACCAGCGGCATGGAGGCGGACAAAGGGCTGAAAAAGACTACCCGTATCCTCCTGCCGGATGCCGATCCCGGTATCGGCTACCTCTAACCGCACCATTGCTTCGTTCTCACGAGTTCCGGTAATGGTAATTGTGCCCTGATTGGTGAATTTAACCGCGTTTGTCAGCAGATTCAGCAGGCATTGCAGCAGACGCCGCCGGTCGCTGTGCATAGCGATTGGTTGAATATCATGCTGTAATTCTAGGCCCTTATCTTGGGCAGCGGAGCAGATAGTGTCCAGGGCCTCATCCACCAACTCATCAAGTCTGAAATTCTCCACATAACCGTCCAGCTTTCCGGCCTCTATTTTGGATATATCAATGATATCATTAATCAGAGCCAGGAGATGACGGCCGTTGCGATGAATGGCGGTCAGATTCAACTTCTGTTCTTCATTCAGCGGGCCCAGCCATTCATCACGCAAAATAGCTGAAAAGCCGATAATGGAGTTTAACGGTGTCCGCAATTCATGGCTGGTGGAGGCGATGAACAGCGATTTTAATTGATCCAGCTCCCGCAGTTTCTTGTTGGCTGTATTAAGATCCTCTACTGTTTCCTGAAGATGGGCTTCAGATTCCTCCAGTTCCCTGGTACGCTCCATAACCTTCTCTTCGAGGAGAGCGGCATTTTTAACCGTCTCCTCGTAGAGCCGGGAACTATGCATGGCGAGAGCCACCTGGGCGGCCACCGCCTCCATAGTTTGGATGAGGCCTTTCTCCGGCTTAGCGGTACTGCGGGTAAAGATGCAAAGGACACCAATACAGTTTTTACCGACCAGGAGTGGAAAAGCGGCATGGAAATTAATATTGTCATTACGGGCTATTTCCAGGGTGGAGTATTCCAATACCTCCTGGCGATTCCAGAGAATAAGCGGCTTTTTATTCCGGGCGCAATTACCGCAGAGGCAGCCACCCACCTTGACCACATGGCGGGCTATATCAAAAACCGCGGCCGGGGAGGTCTTGCGGTGGGCGGCAAGCTCAAGGGTCTGATCCGGGGTGACGAAACAGATGCTACAGCCCTCTAAGCCGCTTATCTTGCCGACTCCGTCCATGATTCTATTAAATAATTCCCGCATATCCAGACTGGCGGCGCAGGAGATGAGCAAGCTGTTCAAATTCCGTAGTTCCCTGTTGGCTCGTTGGGCCTCGGCCTGGCTTCGCTCACGCTCCGTCAGTTCCCGGCGCAGCTCCATGGTTTTGGAGGTGACCTGACGGCGCAGGGTATGATTAAAGAACATACCGGTTATTCCAAGGCCAAGAATAATGGCCATTACCACAAAAGCGGTTCGCCAGGAGATGCCCTCCTGAACATGGATTCGTACCCAGCGTTGGCTGATGATCGTCGCCTGCCGGCGACTGATGGAAGCAAGTCCCTTGTTAATGATACCGACCAGAATTGGCCAGTCACGGCGGACGGCGAAATAAAGTTTACCTTGATTTACCGGGGCCGCGACCTTGAGATTAGTGAGATGCAGATGATTGATCCAATAGGCGGCTGAGGATACATTGCCCACCAAGGCCTGAGTCTGGCCGCTGGAAAGGCTGATCAAGGCCTGTTTCAGAGTGGCATAGGGAATGGCGGTGATGGAGGTGTGTTCCCGGATATAGGCGGAGTGGGAGGACTTGGCCTGCACCGCCACCCGCCAGGAATATATATCATCAATGGAGGAGATGAACGGAGTGTGTGAACGGGTGATAATGACCCGGTTAAAATTCAGATAAGGCCGGGAATAAACTAAAAAACGCTGTCTTTCCGCGCTCTTGCCAACGCAGGCCAGGACATCAATGCCGCCATTTTGGGCCGCTGCCATTACCTCGGGCCAGCTCAAACCAGGCACCACCCGCAGCTGCAGGCCCAGGCGCTTACGGAGCAATTTGACATAATCGGCGGCAATTCCCTGGTAACGGCCATTTTTGCCGAGAAACTCAAAGGGAGCGAATTCAGGATCAATGCCGAGGCGGATATTGGGATGGGACTTAATCCAGGCCTTTTCCCTGGAACTTAGAGTAATCGGATAAGCCCTGGTTGGAGAATCACCGGGGACAGACTTGCCTGCCGCCAGAAAAGCGGGGCCGCAAAGAACGAGAACAAGGACAGATATCAGTATTAAAACCGCTGAATTCTGCCCTGCCCAGTCAGAGATTCCCCAACCTCCTCTTCGCATATGCCCTCCGGCCAGTTTTGGAGGCAGAGACCTGATATTTTCCTGCCCTTACTAGCAAATGAACTGCTTTCGCTGGCTTTTGTCAAGGCAAAAATGGTTCACCGAAGAAGCCGACATTGTGGAGAGTTAATTGTCTGTCTCCTCAAGTTGAGGATATGAGCCCAGCCATTCAAAACTGGCGCAGGTCTTCCGCAAACGCAGTACGGCTTTATCTATCACTGGATCATTAATATGGCCCAGCAGATCCATGAAGAACATATATTTCCCGGCCTCACCCTTAACCGGCCGTGATTCTATTCTGGTGAGGCTGATACCGTGTTCGGCTAAAATATGCAGAACATCGTTTAAGGCCCCCGGCCGGTCGATAACGCTTAGGACAAACGAGGTCTTGTCCTTGCCGCTTCTGGTCAGGGAACGTCGGCCGATAAGTAGAAAACGGGTGGTGTTACCTCGGTAATCCTCTACACCCTGGGCCACGACCTGCAGCTCATAGGTCTTAATGGCCAGGGAGCTGGCGATGGCCCCCAGGGTATGATCTTTCTGGGCCATCTGCGCCGCCACTCCGGTGCTGAATACCGTCTGGGTAGGGACGTCGGGCAGATTTTTGCGCAGCCATTGGCGGCATTGGGCCAGTGGCTGAGAATGAGAAACCACCATCTTTATATCCTCCATGGCCCCGCTGAAATTGACCAGATTATGCTTGATAGCCAGATTAACCTCACCGCAGATCTTCACCCGGTATTTTATAAAGGAATCCAGGGTGGAGGTAACTGAGCCTTCAATGGAGTTTTCCACCGGCACAATGCCATAGGTAATGCGGCCGTGTTCCACATCGTGGAAGATATCTTCAATAGTCTCCTGGGGAACGAAACGAGCCGACTGCCCGAAATATTTAACCCCGGCCAGATGGGAGAAGGTGGCCTCCGGCCCGAGATAACCCACGGTCACCGTTTTCTGCGACAGGCGGCAGGTGGTGATAATTTCCCGGAAGATACTGATAAGCGGCGGCTCCGGAAAATCGTTATTATTCATGGCCTTAAGTCGTTCAAATATCTGTCTCTCCCGCAGTGGGTCCCATTTGGCCCGTTTATTCTGGTTTTTAAGGCGGCCGATATCCTTGGCGCAGAGCAAGCGCTCCTTCAAAAGAAGTAATATCTGATTGTCTATGGAGTCAATGCGCTCCCTGATAACAGAGATTGTCTTATTGGCCGCGTTGTTCTCAATGCTGATCTCCTGCTTTTCTGTCATAATATCTGTCAAATCCAAGTACGGGGTTAGATGGTTTTTCTCTCGGCTCACAAGTTGATGTCAGCAATTATAACTATTCAGCTTTAGATTATAGGTGGCTTAATAGTTACCAAAAAATATTTATTATCTTGACGAGAGGCTCAAATATCGTAAATATGCAGATTAAAGTAAATTACGCCACTTGAAAAGTTAAAACAAGCAGCAATGACGTTTTCGAGGCCGTTTTACTGATTTTTTTTATTGTTGTTTCGTAAGAGTTTACCAGCACCTCATCTCCGTCCGTTTCAGCCTCACGTACAGGAAGTACGGACTCGAGGGCAGAAACAAACGGATCTAAGGCACTGATGAACTCTTACGCTATCGGGCAGCCTCAACTTTGCTGCCCTTGGTGATCTATTACGTTGTTTCAAGCCTCAAGTTAAAGGTGACTGCCGATGAAAGTAAGAAACTGGATCAGAAAGAACCCTGTCGTTATCAGCCGTGACACCCTCCTGCAGGAGGCGGCACAGCTCATGAAAGAATATGACATAAGGCATCTGCCGGTGGTGGATGACATGCAGTTAGTGGGGTTCATCACTGAAAGTGACCTGCGGCAGTTTTCCTTTCCCTCCATGGTTGAAGATATTCCTGTTCATCAGGTAATGGTCACCAATCCCCTGACCATTGATGCTGACGCCTCTGTTGAGGAAGCGGCAAGAATTATTCATGACAACAAGATAGGCGGTCTGCCGGTATTAGATAACGGCAGACTGACCGGGGTTATTACCGCCTCTGATCTGCTGGCCGCTTTTATTGAGGTCTTGGGGCTGTTGAAGGCCACAACCCGTCTGGATCTTCAGATTGGTGATAACGGTGATATTGATACCGTGTCCCATATTATCATTGAACATGGCGGCGAAATTCTGAATATGGCCACCGACAGCAATGCCGTAAGCAGTCATAAGGTTTATTCCTTCAGGCTGGAACAATGTGAAACAGACGATATGGTCAGAGCTCTGGAAGAGGCGGGACACAAGGTGCTGTCGGTCATGGAATAAATAGTTACGAGAGAATAATGAATAAACACAAGATAAATAAGACCTATGCCGAGATAAACGCCCGGATCAAGGCGGGTGAGGCCGTGGTGGTTACCGCCGAAGAGATGACGAAAATTGTGCGGCGCGAGGGCCGGGTCAAGGCGGCGGCCAGGGTCGATGTAGTCACCACCGGCACCTTCTCGCCCATGTGCTCATCTGGCATGTTTTTCAACTTTGGACAGACTACGCCCACCATTAAGGCCGCTGAGGTCTGGCTTAATAAAGTTTCCTCCTACGCCGGACTGGCGGCGGTTGACGCCTATATCGGTGCCACTGAGCCCTGTGCCGACGATCCTTTGAATAAGGTCTATCCCGGTAGCTTTCGTTATGGCGGCGGCCATGTTATTGAAGATTTGCTTAATGGCAAAAAGGTTTTTCTGAAGGCCGCTGCCTATGGCACGGACTGCTATCCCAATCATCTGCTGGAGAAGGAAATAACCCTGGATGATCTAAGCTCCGCCCTGCTCTGCAACCCCCGTAATTGTTATCAGAACTATAACTGCGCCATCAATCTCTCCGACAAGACCATTTATACCTATATGGGAACTATCAAATCCCAGGGGCGGAGTGCCAATTACTGCAGTGCCGGAGAATTAAGCCCCCTGTTAAATGATCCGCTTTACAAGACCATTGGCCTGGGAACAAGGATATTCCTCGGCGGCGGTATCGGCTATGTAACCTGGCAGGGCACTCAGCATAATCCCAAAGCGCCGCGGGCCAAAAACGGCAGCCCCCTGACCCCGGCCGGCACCCTCATGGTACAGGGTGATTTAAAGCAGATGAAACCCGGCTGGCTTAAAGGGGTGAGTATCCAGGGCTATGGCTGTTCCATGGCCGTGGGTCTGGGGATTCCCATTCCCATCCTCAATGAGGAGATGGCCGGTTATACCGGGGTGTCAGACGCAGAGCTCTTTACGCAGGTAATTGATTACGCCTATGACTATTCCAACCGTATAAACCGTAATTACGGTGAGGTCAGTTATGCCGAGCTCAAAAGCGGCAGTATTGAGGTAAACGGCCGTCAGGTGCCCACCGCGCCTCTGTCCAGCGTGGTCAAGGCCAGAGAGGTTGCCGAAATTTTAAAGGAATGGATTATGAAGGGAGAATTTTTCCTCCAGGAACCGGTTCAATTGTTGCCCGACGGTCGGGAATAGGTGGCAGCGGGGAAGTACAATGCCCTTAAGGAGCTTCTATGTTCCCTAAGGCGGGTGGCGGTGGCTTTCTCCGGCGGGGTTGACAGCTCCTTTCTGCTGTGGGCCGCCCATGAGGCCTTAGGTTCGGATAAGGTCAGCGCCATTTTTGCCGATTCCATTGTTCAGCCGCCGGAAGAGGGTCGGCGGGCAGTGGAGACGGCGGAATTCATCGGCGTTAATCTAAATATTATCAAGTTCGATATCCTGGCCCTCGCCGAGTTCAGGGTCAATGATGCGGAACGCTGTTATTTTTGTAAACGCCATATATTCTCCTCTTTTTCAGAGAGCCTTAAGCCGGATACAGCGCTCATTGACGGCACCAATCTTGATGACAGCCGCCAAATCCGGCCCGGCGCCCGGGCCTGTCGGGAATTGGGGGTGAGAAGTCCCCTCTTAGAGGCTGAAATTACCAAGAAAGAGATTCGCCGTATGAGCCGGGAGCGGGGACTAACGACCTGGGACAGGCCCTCTGCCTCCTGCCTCGCCACCAGAATCGCTTCTGGTCAGCCTATCACCGCCGAGGCTCTGACCATAGTCGCTAAGGCTGAGGATTTTCTTCATGAAATGGGGTTCATGGGCTGCCGCCTGCGCCTGCGGGGCACTACAGCCACGATTGAACTTGCTGCCGGTGATACTAACCGTCTACTGGAAGATAATCGTCGGCGGCGGGCGGTAGACTTTTGTTATTCCCTGGGGTTTAAAAAAGTTTTGCTTGACCTTTGCGGGAGAGAAGGTATTTTGTCTTAAATTTTGCGGAATTAAATTGGGGTCGGGATGTGGCTCAGCCTGGTAGAGCACTTGCTTCGGGAGTAAGGGGTCGGAGGTTCAAATCCTCTCATCCCGACCAATTTTATCTTTCCATTCGACATTGAATGGTTCACTTCCTACAGTTATAAATAAAATAAAAATGGCATGATCTGGCTGCCCTGCTGAATAGTTACACTCTTATAAGGTCTTCAATAAAGCCTGAAGGCCTTTTTTTATTTCTTTGTTTCCCATGCATCCCCTGGAAAAAAAGGTTCTCAACAACTGTTTTGCCCACCATCTCCTCCAGCCTGGTGACTCTCTGCTTATCGGGGTGTCCGGCGGCCCGGATTCCATGGCTCTGCTCTATATCATGGCCGCCCTGGCCCCCCGCCTTGGCATAACCATCACCGCCGCTTACGCCAATCACGGCCTGCGTCCGGCCGAGACCCCGGCCGAGGAACTCCTGACGAGAGAGCAGGCCGCGAAACTGTCAGTCAACTACCGTACAGCGCGGCTGCCGGTACGTGAGAGGGCGGCAGAACAAAAAATATCCATTGAGCATGCGGCCCGTGATCTGCGCTATGCTTTTTTTAAGGAAATCATGACGGAGATCAAGGCAGTCCGCCTCGCTGTGGCTCATCACGCCGACGATCAGGCCGAAGAGGTAATCATCCGCCTGCTGAGAGGCAGCGGCAGGCAGGGGCTGGCCGGGATGCGGATGCGGCGCGATGAGGTTATCAGGCCGCTGCTGACTGTCGCCCGGCAGGAAATTATCATCTATCTGCAGGACCGCCATATCGAAAGTCTCGCCGATTCCTCCAACAGCAGCCGTCAATACCTTAGAAACCGGGTACGTTTAGACCTCATACCCCGCCTGATCCGGGAATTTAATCCCGCTTTAAAAGAGGTATTGTGTCGGACGGCCGCCATATTACAGGCCGAGGATGAGCTGTTGGCCGAGATGACGGTAAAGGCCTGGCGGCAGACAATCCAGGTAGAAGGCCACCGCCTGCTTATCAACCTTGAGGCCTTTGCCGGCCAGCCGCTTGCGATCAAAAGAAGATTGTTGGAAAAGGCCTTCTGGCATTTAAAGCGCCGACCGGGGCAGAGGCAGATAGAATCCATAATCCATCTAACAGCGGCTCATCCCCATATTATACATCTTGGCCGCGGCCTGCGGGCCTGGCGGGAGAATGGCCGGCTGATTATGGCCTGTCCCCAGGGCGAGACAAACAGCCGTCAGAACCTGGTCGACTTAGACGGCCCTGGTTTTGAATACACTATTTCCGGCCCGGGAATCTACCAGCTTCCGGCCCTAAACTGTCAGCTCGTCGTTGAGGTTACCGCCCCGCCAAGCATTGCTGCCTTGCGCCAGGAGGGCAGCTGTTTCCTTGACTATGCCCTTATAAATTTCCCTCTCAGCATCAGAAACTATCGTCCTGGAGATTGTTTCAGCCCTGTAAACGGGCCAGGCAGTAAAAAAGTTGGCGACTTTATGACTGATCGTAAAATTCCCCGCTCGCGACGCCGACAAATCCCTTTGGTACTTACCAACGGCAAGGTAGCCGCTCTCCTGAATCAGGTAATAGACAAAGACTACCGAATTACCCTTGGCACCAGAAAGTCATTAAAATTGAGCTTAGAGGAAGAGTGACTGCCATAGCTAATCTGCCAACAAATGACTTTACGAACGATATCATTCGTGATAATATATTAAACTCTGCATCTCATCAATAAGGGCGGGTAGCTCAGCTGGATAGAGTGTCGGCCTCCGAAGCCGAAGGTCGCGGGTTCGAATCCCGCCTCGCCCACCAGTAGTAAATTCAGCACTATAGCTTGACCATATATGCCGAGGGGTTAGACAATTATTCTAACCTTTTTATGTCCAAAAATCGGCCTGTATCTATGTTCAGAAGGGCCTTTTGCGCTTTTGAGAGTTTTTTTTTGCTTTCCGGTACGTTAAAAAGCCATGCCACAAGACGGTCTGCCGCTTCGATATGTTCAGGGCTGACTTGGTTCCTCCGGGCGATGCTCGAAAAGGTGGAACAGAGCCACCATCTCCTTGCTGCTTTATCAGCGGCCTTTATGCCGGTGAGTTCGCCGGTTCGTAATTCCACTTCAATGACGTCATGAAAATCTATCCATGCTTTTTTTAGCCTCATGCTCTATGATAAGCAGAAAAAGTACAAAGGGGGGACGTCTATGATATTATGCTTTACTACAAGATAATTTGGTTATCAACTAATCAAAACGCATGAAATCATGGACGTCCCTAATATCTCCTGTTATTAAATATTTATATATTTATCTTTACAGTAGGTAGTTTTCTCATACCATATAACCTACACGGTGGCAGAGCGTCAAGACTGATGGCGTTAAAAAGCAATTTTTGACATAAGTATTTACAATTATGCAAGAGAGAATGTAAACAAAAGCTGTCACTGAACGCAATAAGGGGGGGTAAGCCAATGACTTACCCCCCCTTATAAATTACTGGTGCGCCCGGCAGGATTCGAACCTGCTACCCTCGGATTCGTAGTCCGATACTCTATCCAGATGAGCTACGGGCGCTTATGATTTTAACTGCCTGGATTAATAACCTAAAATTGTTAAAGCGGCAACAAAATTATCCCTCATTCCCGATGAGGTTAACCCCGGGGGATTTTTCAGCCGCCGCTGGGGGCGCAAACCTCTTTGGACTTAATCGAATTAGCCGAACCCATTATATAAGGCCGGGCAACCTTCACCCGTATATTATCCGCAATCTCCAGGGTAACCACGGTATCGGTGAGACCGGTAATCACTCCGTGCAGACCGCCCTGGGTGACCACGGCAGTGCCCTTTTGTAAATTACTTAAAAAAGTCTGCTGCTCCTTGGCCTTCTTTTGCTGAGGCCGGATAAGCAGGAAATAAAATACCGCGAAAATCAAGATCAGCGGTACAAACGACATAAAGCTCTGACCAAAACCGCCCCCCGCTGCGTTGCCAGCGGCGTGGGCAATATTTACTCCCAACATGATACTTCTCCTTTATTGATTATTTGTATGTAACTATTTAGCTGCACCCAATCCGGAGTCTCGCAAGCTCGCTTACCTGCGGCTGATAATGCCGTCCAGCATACGTATGTATAGCTGGACGGCATTATCAACCACATCTCGGGCACATCTAAACAGTTACAGCTCATAGTCTATGGCAGGTTATACGCCTTAGCTAAATAGTTACATTTGTATAAAAGTCACGTCGAAATTCTTCGTAACAATCTTCTTCGAGAGCCTTTCTGATTCCGGCCATCAAGCCCGCATAATAATGCAGATTATGAATAGTATTGAGGGTGGCGGCCAGTATCTCATGAGTCATATAGAGATGTCTTAGATAGGCCCGCGAAAAATTACGGCAGGTGTAACAGGTGCAGTTTTCATCAACAGGCCTTTGATCCCGCCGATAACGAGCGTTCTTTATAACAACCTTGCCGCTGCTTGTAAAGAGCATTCCATTCCTGGCGTTTCGGGTGGGCATCACACAGTCGAACATATCCACCCCGCGCCAGACGCCCTCCACCAAGTCTTCCGGGGTGCCTACTCCCATGAGATAAACAGGATAATCCCTGGGCATGAGGGCGGCAGTATATTCAGTAATATCAAGCATCAGATCCTTGGGCTCACCCACACTAAGCCCCCCCATGGCATAACCGTCAAAGCCTATTTCCTGTAACTGTTCAATGGCCTGCGCCCGAAGTTCCTTATGCATGCCGCCCTGCACAATACCAAAGAGCAACTGGCCTCTCTCCCGGTGGTGAACCGCGCGGCAGCGCCGCGCCCAGCGGGCGGTGAGATCAGTGGCCTGGCGGGCTTCATTCAGATCGGCGGGATAGGGAATGCAGGTATCCAGACACATCATAATGTCAGAGCCCAGGGCTTCCTGTACCTCTACGGCGTCCTCCGGGCTTAAAAACAGGGCGGAGCCGTCAAGATGTGATTTAAAGGCCGCCCCCTCCTCACTTATCCTGGCCAGTTCCCGCAGTGAAAAGATTTGGAAACCGCCGCTGTCGGTCAAAATAGGCCTATCCCAGGCCATAAAATTATGCAGCCCGCCAAACTCCTTAATTAGTTCACAGCCCGGCCGGATAAACAGGTGGTAGGTATTGCCAAGGATTATCTCGGCCCCGATGTTTTTCAGATCTGCCGGGGTCATTCCCTTAACCGTGGCCTGAGTGCCCACCGGCATAAATACCGGAGTCTGGAAGACACCGTGGGTAGTAGCTACTTCACCCCGGCGGGCGGCGCATTGAGATGATTGTCGATGCAGGGTAAATGGAGATGCCATCATCTTTACTCATTTTTAATATCTTTTGGCCAATAACCTCGGCCGTTTTTTTTAGAATAGTTTGAAACTAATAATCTCTTTCCATCTTTTTACAAGAGCGGGCAATTTATTAATTGCAAAAAAATAAATTTCATGTAATGAATGGCTATTCATTTTTGGCTATAACGCCACAAAATAACTAATAAAAAAGGAGAAAATCAAAATGAAAAAAACTTTTCTATTGATGAGCGGCGCGCTTTTATTATCCGCCACCA
>CAZZJP010000018.1:0-18266 GCA_964654555.1 uncultured Desulfobulbia bacterium | reverse complement strand
TACTTTTAGACATCACGCTGAATAGTTACCTTTTAGGCACCATGCTGAATAGTTACCGAAACCCAACAGTAAACAGGCTTATCATTTAACGTTGGGTTTCTAAAAATATTCAACCCAACGAAGAGGATTTACCACTAAATACTGCCCCTTTGAAAATGATTAATCGTTTCATAACCATATTTATATTTTTTTTCGCGTTACCAGGTCTTATGCCCTGTCGTCAGGCTCAGGCAGGGGAAAAATTGATATATACCATCCAGGCCGCTTCCTTTAAAGGCCCCAAAGATGCCACCCGGCTCTATAAATGGCTTAAGGCAAAATTGCCCCCCGCCAACCGTCAGTATCTGCGGCTGGAACAGATTGATGCTTTTTTTACCATCAGGGCAGGAAAGAGTCGGGATGCCAAATCTCTAAAAACCACCCTGGCTCTGATAAAAAAAATGATTCCTGGCAGCCACATTATGAGGGCCTATTATCGGGAAGCAAGAATTATAACCGGAGTCAAGACCAAGGAGCTGGCACCTGCGGGTAAGGGAGCCCATAAAACCCTGCCGACCTTACCCGTGGTAATTCAGGCGGCAAAGGTTTCTCCGCCTCTGCCGCCGCCAAACAGCAAGAAATTTATCGCTGACATGCTGGCTAAATATCTGCCTTCAACCGAGACAACCAACGCTACTCATCGACAAGAGGCAATAAAGCTCAATGCCCAGACACCATCTTCGCCTGGCTGCCTGGCAGCTAATTGCCATGCCGGAATAATCAAGGTCAAAAGGCCGCATCTCCCTGCTCAGGAGGCCAAATGCTCGGCCTGTCACCAAGCGAAAAAAAATATTCATCATCCCAGTGGCGGCAAGAATGACTTTCTGCCGTTAGGCTCAATTAAAAAGATGTGTGCCAAATGCCATCCAAATGCGAGCCTGGGTAAAGTAATCCATGCCCCCTTTAAGGAAGGGAAATGCCTGGTCTGTCACCTGCCGCATGGCAGCAATAACAAATTTCTGCTGCCCACCCCTAACGACGATCAGAAAAAACTTTGCCTGTCATGTCATAAACACGATAAAATAACCGGCTTTAAAAATATGCACGGCCCTGTTGGCCTGGGGGCCTGTACCTTTTGTCATTCTCCGCACTCTTCTAATCAGCCAAAGCTTTTACGAAAGCCGAGCAAAGAGCTGTGCCTTGACTGCCATCAGAATATTAAAAAAGACCTGGCCGCCATGCCGGACATCCATACCCCGGTCAAAGAGCAAAATTGTTTGATCTGCCACCTGCCGCACGGCTCAACCTTACCCGGCTTATTGCCCAAAAAGGGAGAAAAACTCTGTTTTACCTGCCATGAAGACATCCAGGCTAAAATGAAACATGCCCACACTAAGCATGGCGCTTTATATCTCAATAAACAATGTGCTACCTGTCATAACCCACATTTCTCTAAATTTAAAAATTTATTAATTAAACAGGAAGAGGCACTTTGTCTGAGCTGCCACAGGCGCGGAGCTGATATCCCCGGATTTCGGCCCTCGGATATTGCCAGTCAGTTGAAGGGACAGGCATACCTGCACGGCCCCATCAGAAAAGGCAAATGCGCAAGCTGCCATGATCCACACGGCTCTAATAATAAAAAGCTGCTCATCGCCCCAATGGTAACCAGCTTCTACGCCCCCTATAATCTCAAAGAATACAGCCTTTGTTTTAAGTGCCATGACAGTAAACTGCTGACGGAAAAAGAAACCACCACTACCACAAGATTCAGGAACGGCAACCGCAATCTGCACTTCGTCCATGTTGCCAAGGAATTTAAGGGCAGAACATGCAAGACCTGCCACCAGACCCACGCCAGTGATGGGCCCATGCTGATAAGCAGCACGAGAGGTGCCAAATTCGGCAGCTGGCATATATCAATTGCTTACACCATTACCAAGAGCGGCGGCTCATGTACCCCGAGCTGCCACCGCAAAATGACTTATGATCGTACCAAGGCGCATGATAATAGTGCCAAAGCGGTAAAATACGGCAAGTACTATGTTGACTACAAAAGCAACAAATAAAGACGGCTCTAAGCCCGCCGGCTTAATTGCAGCTGGAACGGGTGGGTACCGCCGCCGGTGGATACCGGGGCGCCTGGGAGTTTTATTGACCGGCCTGTTTTGCCTGATTACCCTGAGCGGCTGTTTTCATTTCGATCCTCTGGTTAAACACAAGATATTGACCACTGTCTTTGACGGAGTACCGGATTTGCCAAGCCTTGATGAATTATGCCGAGATAATCTGGATAGTTTATTCAATAAATATTATGAGCAAAAAATAGCGGAAGCCGCGGCTGGCAACTGGGAAGAAAATAAGATCAAAAAGAAGGAAACCAGATCCACTCACCGGCCCTGGAGGGAAAAAAACTGCTTGGCCTGTCATGATTTTAAAGCGGCTAACAAGTTGCGGCTGCCCAAAAATAAAATCTGCTATCTCTGCCATAAAAATTTTATTCAGGGTAAATACGTCCATGGTCCGGTGGCGGTTGGGGCCTGCCTGGCCTGCCACAATCCGCATTCAACCGGCCATCTATTTCTTTTGCGCCGGAGCCTGAAGACTATCTGTTATAAATGTCATGTGGAGAAGAGGCAAGCCTTTCAGATGCATAAAAAAGTAATCAGCCGGGGTATGTACTGTGTGGACTGTCATGATCCCCACAGCGGCAAGAGGCATTATTTCTTAAAATAGCTGCGCTCCGTTCTGGTGTAATTCCCCCCAAGCACTGGCCTCTCATCATCTGCCACAGCCTGATTTTAGATAGACAGGAAAACGTAAAATGAACAATGAATATTCCGCCGTTAGGGGGCAAAGCAAAGTTTTAATTCTGAGCTTATTTATTCTATTGTGTATAATCCCCGCGGTCTCTGCCAAGCCGTTATTACCGCATCCGGCCGCCACGGCAGCTAACTGCCAAACCGCTAAATGTCATTTAGGTCTGACTACTCATCCCTCGGCCTCTAAATGCCTTGCCTGCCATAGCTTAAAAGCTGCCGGTCACCCGGACAAAAAACAAAAAAGTACCCTTAAAGCATATAATTGCCTTAAATGTCATAAAACAACCGTTGATTACGGCTATCTTCACGCTCCGGTTGCCGCAGGCGACTGTTTAAGCTGTCATAACCCCCATGCCTCAAAAAACAGCATGTATATCGACAGACAGGGGGCTAAAATTATTTGTTATAAATGCCACTCTTCGGTAGTCAGGAAGACCGATACCGTGCTGCACGGCCCGGTGAAAAATGACAAATGCCAATTATGCCATACCCCGCACGGTTCCTATTTCCCAAATCTTTTAAAGGGTGAATATTCCACCAAATATTTTAATGATTATACAGCGGACACCTATAAATTTTGTTTCCGCTGTCATAAAATAGACTTGCTTCTTTATCCCACTACTTCATATAATACTAACTTCAGGGATGGTAAAAAAAATCTCCATTATTTACACACCCATCGGCCCAGGGGCATAGCCTGTAAATTATGTCACCGGGTTCATGCCAGCCGTCAGCCTGAATTAATGGCTGATAAGGTTAAATTCGGGGATTGGCAAATGCCGATTAATTTTACCATTACCAAGAATGGCGGCCGCTGTCTGCCCGGATGTCATGCGGCCAGGAGCTATAATAGAACTATAAAGTATAAGCGATAGGGGCCAAGGGTATGGACATAGGTCATGAAAAGCGGCATAACGCCCGTACACCCTGCAATGAGAAAATATCCTTTACAATGCCAGTTGACAATGGCAAAACAGCCGTCGGTCAGGCCAGAATTTTGGATATAAGCGCCACAGGTATGGGAATTGTCAGCGATTTACTGCTGAATAAGGATCAGGCCATTTATTTCACCCCAAACCAACCAGATTGGGAACTGCCCCCAAAGGGGGTAGTTATCTGGAGTTACAAAGAGGCAAAGGGGTGCAGGGCAGGGCTGGAATTTATTCTTAGTGAAGCCAAATGATACGCTTTAATAAGCAGCGTTCGCAACCCCGCCATGAGATTTCCGCCCAGGAGCAGGGGCCGCTTCTTAAGATATTGATAGAAGACCCCAGGGGAGCCTTTCACCGGGAGATAAATGTCCTTGATATAAATGACAGCGGCATGGGAGTCATTAGTCTCCAGCCGCTGAAGGTTGGACGGGAGATTACATTTGACAGTGAGCAGGACGACTGGGATTTGCCGGACAAGGGAGTAGTAATGTGGGTTTTCAGGGCCAGTTATGGCTTCCGGGTTGGTATAAAATTTTTGTAAGGACTACTGGCAACGAATTCAGCTTTGCCTTATAATTAATCGTAATCAGTGTGAGGTCTATAAGTAGCAATAAACCCAGAAGATTGTGACTAATTCAGCAGTGTCAAGAAATAATCAGTGGTAAAGGAGATAAGCGTGAATCCTGAACATCAAATTATTGCCAAATCATATCGCAGCGGTCTGATTATAAAATGCGGCCTTTTGTTCACCATTGGTCTGATTCTAACCGCCGTCATCCTCTATCTTTCCGCTCAACAGCCCCTGGGGCCGTCATACCAACAGAGTTTTGCCCGCCTGGCCCATCTAAAGCATGAAATGCTGGTAAAATCAATTACCATCTACTCTATTCTCAGCCTGTTGATAATAAGCGGTATAATATTTATAACCGTTATTTATTCTCATCGAGTGGTGGGCCCCCTGATTGGTTTAAAACGGGTAACCAGGGCAATGGCGGCTGGAGATTTGACCATGGCAGCTCATTTGCGGGAAAAAGACGCTATCATTACAATTGCAGATGCCATTAACGAGCTGCGCGACTCATGCCGGGCAAAGATATTGTCAATCAGCCGGGAAACCGCTGAGATAGAAAAACTGTTGGACTCTAAACCAGAAGACCTTAGCGCCGCATTAACTAAAAAAGCCCTGATTATCCAGGAGCTTTGCAGTAAAACGGAACGGGAATAAAGAGGCTGCCCTTAAGGGATGCCGATCTTTTACATGGAGCGATAATGTCTTTAGCCTTCCGGGTCATAATTATCTACGGGATTCTCTTGATCGCGGTCTCAGCCTTCAGCCGCGATGGTGGTGACCATAACTTCAGCCGTGAGCAATGCCGGATATGCCATATCGGTAATGACCGCCCCAGCCGTTACAACCTTACCACCTCTATTACCAGGAGTTGTTTGACCTGCCATCAGAATATCTTCGATGAAGGATATATGCATCCGGTAAATATAAAGGCTGATGATGTTCATGTCCCGATAGATTTTCCTCTATCAAGCGATGGTCTGATAACCTGTGTTACCTGCCATGATATTCACTCGTCAGCGAGAAATAATTTTGGCCGTAAAACTAATTTTCTTCGCCGTCAGGCACAGGGGAAGGCCTTCTGCGATATCTGCCATCTAAATACCATTCGCGTTGCCAATGCTCATGAACCGGTTTTTAATAAAGCCCATTTTACCTCCAAGTACATTGTCAATAACACCCAAAATACTATTGATGTCATGAGCCGAGACTGTATCTCATGCCATGATGGTTCCGTTGGTTCGTCGGTGGAACTTAAGGCGGGTAATTGGCGGCACAGCACAAATTTTTTAAAATTTGATGACGGCGGCATGCATCCCATCGGGATGAATTATGAGACAACCCGCCGTACAAACTGGAAAGCCGCCTTAAAGCCAATTGACATGGTGGATAAAAGGATCAGGTTTTTTGGCCGGGGCCACAATAAAATGGGGTGCGGCTCCTGCCATGACCCATTTTCGAGCTCTAAAAATAAACTGGTTATCACTAATGCTCACAGTAAACTTTGTCTTGCCTGCCACGGAATGGCCAAATAGAGGTAACGATTATGAATAAACGCAAAATCTATTACATCAAAAACAGCGCCCAAAGTAAATTTATTTTCCGCTTTACCAGTATATCCATAATTGGCGGTATACTGGCGCTGACAGCCTTTAATTATCTGGCCTACAGGAAAATTGACTCTGTTTTATACTCCATGCGCATGCCGCGTATCTCTCCCAGCAATCTGCTGTGGAATGAGATGCTCTATTCCAACCTCTTTGTTATTTTCTTTACCCTGATAGTGTTTTTTATCCTGGCCAGGGGACTTTATAACAAAATTCATGGGCCGTTAAAAAAACTAAACAATGATATAAAACGGATGAGTTCCGGTGATTTTGATAAAAATATCGCCTTGCGTCATAAGGATGAATTTTTAGATTTTGCCGAGGAACTTAACGCCATGTCCCACGAATTAAATAACCGTTTTAAGGCCATGCGGGAGGCGGGAGCAGAAATTGAACGAGCCGCGGAAATGTTGGACGGCGCCAAAGAGCGGGATGAACAGCTGACCAAAATAAAAGGTGAGTGTGTTAAACTTGCCAATATAGTAAAATCATTTAAGATCTAATTTTCCTGCAAGCTTGCTTGTCATATAGATATGAAGATAATAATTCCAATTATTTTAGCTATTTTTTTATATCCGGCCCAGGCCCTGGCAATTCACAATGATCTCAACAAGACTAAATGTCTTGACTGCCATGTTACCCTGCCCTTTGACCGCGAAGATCTGGCCTATACCGCTCAGGTCGGAGATGTGTGTCGTAAATGCCACAAAAAATCCCCCTGTAATGATAATAATAATAATAAACAATTTGCTCATCCAATGGAGGTTAAACCCAGTATGAGCATCCCCGTTGATATGCCCCTTGACGTTGATGGCCGCCTAACCTGTATAACCTGCCATTCCTATCATGCCGAGTTCTGGGACGCTGAATACAGCAGTAAATTCTTATTGAGGCGTCCCAGGGGAATCAAGCTCTGCTCCACCTGCCACAAAAAATTCAAAAAATAATATTGACAAAAATCGGCCCAGGGAATAAAAAACACCATGGCTGAATGAATAGGCATTCATCTATAATTTTAAAACCAAGGAGAATTACTATGCTGAAAAAATCATTAACTGTTGCCATGGTTGGTACCCTGATGTTTTGTTTTGCCATGATTAGTGCCGGGGTATCCTTTGCCCAGAACACCGGACCTGCTACCATAGTCCTGAAAACCGCCAGAGCCAGGAAACCCGCATTCTTTCCGCACCATAAACACCAGTCCTTTCTTAAATGCTCCGTATGTCATCACACCATGACCGCTGATGGTAAGCAAGGCCCCTATGTTGCCGGTCAGGAAAAAGCCTGTACTACCTGTCATAATAAATCCTTTCCCAACAAGAAATTAAACGGCTTCCGGAAGGTTGGTCACGCCCGTTGTCGTACATGCCACAAGAAGATGAAGAAAGAGGGGAAGCCAGCCCCGACTAGATGTAGCGGATGTCATCGTAAAGGTCTTAAATAATTCCCAACGATTATCTGATTCAGCTTAACACAAGGCTGCAACCCCTGAAAAGGGTTGCGGCCTTTTTTTATCTGCTTATGCCAGATTAAAATGCCAGCCACCAGCAGAAAAAAATTATCTAAGCGTCGTCCTTCTCAGCCATGGCGCTGGAGCCACATCCACCTGAGTGTCTTTCTGCTCGCCATATGTCTTTTCCTATCCGCCCTCATCACCGTTAGTCTTTACGCCCTGGTTGCCCTTCATATTCCCGACATTTCGTCCCTGAGCCGTTATAATCCACCGGCCGCCACCATTATTTTTGACAAGGACGGCCGAGAGATTGGTTCGGCCTATCTAATCAATCGGCGTCTAAAAACCTTAAAAGAGCTGCCACCTTTATTACCCAAGGCCTTTATCGCTGCCGAGGATGCCCGTTTTTACAGCCATCCAGGGATAGATGGCTGGTCAATTCTCCGCGCCCTTGTCCATAATATAAGGTCAGGCGGACGGGGACAGGGAGGCAGTACCATCACCCAGCAGGTGGCCCGCGCCCTGTTGTTGTCACCGGAAAAGACCTATACCAGGAAATTAAAAGAGGCCATCCTCGCCTACCGCATGGATAAGGCCCTTGGCAAGAATGAGATACTGCACATCTACCTAAACCAGATTTATCTCGGTGAGCGTTCCTATGGGGTGGGGGCAGCGGCCATGACTTATTTTCATAAACCGGTGGAAAAGCTTAATCTGGCCGAAATAAGTATTCTGGCTGGTCTGCCGCAAGCCCCCAGCAGTTATTCACCCCTGACCCATTTCCGCAAGGCCAAAATACGTCAGGCCTATGTCCTGAACCGGATGGCCGAAGACGGCTATATCACAGATCAGGAGGCCAGAAAAGCCTTTGCCGCCCCTCTATCATTGCGATCCGGCAATAACCAGCAAGTTAAAGCCGATTATTTTGTCCAGGATATAAAAAATTATATTAAAAAGAAATATGGGGATTTGTTGACCACTGGCGGGCTGCGGGTTTACACCAGCTTAGATTCAAATTTGCAGAATGAGGCGGTAACGACCCTGCGCCGCAGCCTGAATCGACTTACAATCAGGCAGAACATATCCACCACCCCTCTCCAGGGCGCCCTTATTGCCATTGACAACCAGGGGATGGTCAGAGCTCTCGTGGGAGGTAATAATTTTCAGGCCAGTCAGTTTGACCGGGCCACCCAAGCGAAACGGCAGCCAGGTTCAGCCTTTAAACCCATCATTTACGCTGCCGCTCTGGAGGCGGGCTTTGCCCCTAATTCTATTATTAACGACGCGCCCATTGAGTATAAAAATAAAAATGGCGTCTGGCGGCCAAAAAATTTCAGCGGCCGCTTCTTTGGCCCCACCACCCTGCGTAACGGCCTGATTCATTCCCGCAATATTGTGGCCATCAAACTCCTGCAGGAGGTGGGAATGAAACGAACAATCAAGCTGGCTAGAAGTATGGGAATCGAGTCGCCTTTAAAGGCAAATCTTTCCCTGGCTCTTGGCTCATCGGCGGTCTCTCTGCTGGAACTAACTAATGCCTACCGGGTATTCGCTCAGGCTGGAAAATTTCAACCGCCGATATTTATCAGCAGAATTATAGACCGTCATGGCAGAATATTAGAGGAAAATCATCCCTTGAGCCGGCAGGTGATGAGCCCGGAAACCGCCTTCCAGATGGTCAAACTCATGCAGGGGGTAATTAAGGACGGCACCGGGCATCTAGCCCAGGGCATACCGTATGCCGCCGGCAAGACAGGAACCACCAATCATAATATGGATGCCTGGTTCATTGGCTTTACCCCAAGATTATGCGCCGGGGTATGGGTTGGACACGATAGATACACATCTTTAGGACCCGGAGGAACAGGCGGTCGGGACGCAGCCCCCATCTGGCATGATTTCATGAAAAAGGCCGTCGGCTATCGTTCAGCCGCCAACTTCAAGGCCCCGGCAGGTATTACCTTTATCCCCATTGACCGCCAGACAGGTAATTTTGAATATCTTGATCCGAACCACGCCCTCTGGGAGGCCTTCAAAAAGAAAAATATGGCGGCCTGGCAGCACCGGAATCGCCAGCGGCACTAACTCAAGGCTGTCCGATTATAGTTATGCCTTATAAAAAAAGTCCTGACTGATAGTTTTAGGCCGCACCCCCGAAGTCTCGCCGCCTCATTTGAGAGTCCCATGAGGCGGCCGCTTACACTATGAGGATTATTAATGGCTGCTTTTATGGGGCAATTGTTCCAAATCGTCAGTTGCAGTAAAGACAAGTTCAAATTTATCAGATAAAATTTTGGTGAGTTCGTCTGGCTTCATATCCTTGGCAACTGTTACCCGAATCGCTACCTGTTTCATACCGTCCCCGGCATCTTCATAGGAGGTCAGGATACTGATAAGCCGGGAGTTGTTTTCCCGCAGCACCTTGACCAGTTCCGTGACCGATCCCGGCGCGTCGGGAAGATTAAAAACATATTGAATCGCGCCATCTTTGATGCCGGTGGCATGGATAAAGCCAAGCAGAACATCTGTTTCACTGAGCAGACCAATAATCTGCCCAGCGTCGTCCAAAACCGGAATCCCGGATATTTTGTTATCTAGCATGATTAAGGCCGCCTTTTCCAGGGAATCGGTACCATGCATGATGATGGGATCATTGGTCATCACATCCTTGACCTTCATCTCAGAGAGCAGATAATATAATTCATGAATATCCAGTGAGGTGGTTTTGGAAGGAGAGGCATCTTTCACATCACGATCCGAGATAATTCCCACCAGCTTGCCATGTGAGACCACCGGCAGTTTTCGTATATTATTCTCCTTCATAACCCTGGTTGCCCGCATCAATGAGGTGTTTTCATCGACGGTAAGAACATTCTTGGCCATCCAATCCTTAATTAACATTATATTCTCCCTAAGAGTTTTAAGCTGTTGACAGGCACATATCCCGCCAATTTCATAATTTCTGGTTCAGCCTGCGATTTTTTACAGACCATATTTTCTTATTTTAAGATAAAGTACTTTTTCTGGCAAGATATGATTAAATTTCAACCGGAAAAATATTGCCTTTTCCGACCGCGAGGGTTAAAGAAAACGGCAAATTTAATAAATTACCCACCTCTTTAATATGCGCCCTCTATCCGATAATTTACTGAATGATATCCTCAACTTTCTGCGAAGAGAGCAAGATTTTGTTTTCCTGGAAACCAGCAAGGTGTCAGAGGAGAACTATACCAGCCTTATTTTCAGCCGGCCGCTTAAATATATCAATTATACTGCGGGCGCTCAAGACCCGGCCAATTTTTTTGCCGAACTGGAGGAATACCGCCAGCGGGGATATTTCCTGGCCGGCTGGCTGGATTACGAATTTGGTCTCAATCTGGAGCCCGCCCTGCGGGGGTTGAGGCGCCAAATGAAGGATGGTAAAATACTGGCCAGCTTTGGAGTATTTGAAGCACCGATAACCTATGATCATCGGAAGGGCGAATTCAGCCGTCCCTTACCGGTTGTCAGCAAGCAGGAGACGCAGAAGAGCTTTCAAATCAGCAACCTGCGGCCCAGCATGACTCGTGAGCATTTTATGCGGGCCCTGCGGGCCATAAAAAACTATATCCTGAGCGGTGACACCTATCAGGTCAATTTCACCCTGAAGTATCTCTTTGACTTTGCTGGTGATCCCGATGCCTTATACCGGCGGTTGCGTCTTAACCAGCCGGTGGCCTACAGCGCTTATATAAAGGTTGGTGGCCAGCGGCTGCTCTCCTTTTCTCCAGAGCTTTTTTTCCGTAGAAAAGGCCGAAAGTGCTGGGTTAAACCCATGAAAGGCACCATGCCAAGGGGGCGCGGACTTCAAGATGACCAACGCCTGATTAGATTTCTAACTGCGGACGATAAAAATCGCAGCGAGAATGTGATGATTGTCGATCTGCTTCGTAACGATTTGGGCAGGCTGTGCGAGCCGGGCTCGGTGCGGACAACCGCCATGTTCGAGGTGGAGACCTTTGCCACCCTGCACCAGATGACCAGTACCGTTGAGGGCACCCTGCGCCGTCACACCAGTATTGAAGAGTTGTTTAAGGCCCTCTTCCCCTGCGGTTCCGTGACCGGAGCCCCCAAGATCAGAACCATGGGAATCATTAGTGAACTCGAAGGCGGGGAGCGTGGCGTCTATACCGGAGCCCTGGGTTTTATCGCCCCTGACGGTGAAGCGGTATTCAACGTCCCCATCCGCACTATTGCCTTGGGGGATGGCAAAGGAGAAATGGGAATCGGGGCTGGAATCACTCACGACTCTGAGCCGGGGGATGAATGGCGGGAAACCCTGCTCAAAGGGAGATTTTTAAGTAATCCGCACCCTGAATTTCAGCTCATTGAAACCATTCTCTGGCAGGCCGAAGACGGTTTTTGGCTTCTTGACCGCCACCTGCAAAGGCTGCGGGCCAGCGCCATTTATTTTTCTTATCCTTTGGATATTGAGCGGATCCGTCAGCGCCTGGGGGCTATAGCAGAGAGCTGGGCCGCCCTGCCGGCCAGCCGGCGGGTACGTGTCCTCCTCTTCCGGGATGGCACCGTTGACATTACAGCAGTGGAATGCAGGCCGCCGGCGGTTTTCTCCCTCTCCAAACGGAGTTGGGCCGGGGGCGGTTCGGAACGGGATCTTTTGCCGCTTATAAAAATCAGTCCCCAAAAAATCAATTCCAATAATATCTATCTCTACCACAAGACCACCCATCGAGAGCTATATAACGAAGAGCGCCAGAGGGCCGGACGGGAAGGTCTTTATGAGATAATTTTCTGTAACGAGAAAGGCGAGGTAACCGAGGGTACCATCAGCAATATAATTATCCGCCGTCAGGGGCGCTTCCTTACCCCGCCCGTTGAATGCGGCCTGCTACCCGGAATTGGGCGGCAGATGCTCATCGAAAGGCGGCAGGTATGGGAAGAGGTGCTGACCCCGGCCGATCTCTATGCCGCCGAGTCTATTTATTTTCTAAACTCTGTCCGGGGCCTGGTGGAAGTCAGGCTTGCAGCTCCTTAAGGGCCAGGGGCACCTCATCAGCCACCTCTGAGGCCAGAAAACCGGCCGGAGCCTGCCGGGCCAGACGGTCAGCGGCCCGACCATGAATATAAACTCCGAGGCGGGCCGCGTCCCAGGCCGAAAGCCCCTGGGCCAGGAGGCCGCCAATAATTCCGGAGAGAACATCACCCATCCCGCCAGCTGCCATGCCGGGATTACCGCTGGAGTTGATGGCCGCCATCCCCTGCGGATGGGCAATAATCGTCGCCGCCCCCTTTAAAATTAGAATCACCCCCTGGCGGCGGGCGAAGGAGAGGGCGGTCTCCAAGCGTTTGGTCTGCAGATCCCGGCTGCTCATCCCGGTAAGACGCGCCATCTCTCCCGGATGCGGAGTCAGCACCCGCCAGGGCTCGCCAGATCTGGGCCGCAGATCATCCTTTAAGCAATTCAGGCCGTCGGCATCAATTAACATGGGGATTTCAAGCTCATTATAGAGTTTTATCACCACGTCTTTTGTTGCTGCGTCCTGTCCCAGACCCGGCCCCAAAACCACGGCTTTCTTACCGCTCAAGGCCTGGATAATGGCTGGATAATCATCCATGGTCAAAAAATCATCCCCGCTCAGGGAGAAGGTCATGGCCTCGGCCAATCTGGTTTCGTAGATGGTATTCAGAGCCCGCGGACTACCCATGGTCACCAGACCGGGCCCGGTGCGTAAGGCCCCCTGGGCGCAGAGAATCGCGGCTCCCGTCTTGCCGCGGGAGCCGGCCAGCAGCAGAAGATGACCATAACTGCCCTTATGGGAGTCGGCGGGCCGTTCAGGCAGCAGGGCCGAAACCTCGGGCTGCCGCAATAATTCAAGATTAATCCCAGCCCCCTCAACCACCTCGGGCGGAATTCCGATATCAACCACCTCTAAGCGACCGACTAAACCGGCCCCTGGATAAATCACCTGGCCCGGCTTGGCGAGTCCATAGGTAACGGTAAGTGCCGCCTTGACCCCTGTCCCCATAACCTGGCCGCTGTCGCTGTTCAGGCCGGAAGGTATATCGACCGCCGTCACCAGCCGTTTAGAGTTGTTTATCAGCCTGATTACCGCCGCGAACCGGCCGCTAACCTCCCGCCGCAGGCCGGTACCGAAGATGGCATCTATCACCTGCTCTGATTCCCGCAGGGCCGTTTCTAATTCATTCAGGTCATCAGTTACCTGACGCAGTTCAATGGGCAGCTTTTCGACAATGCTTAGATTAAGCGCCGCGTCACCGGTCATCTTCACGGCTGGAACCAGCATAAATACCCTGGGTACAGCCCCCAATTGATGTAGATAACGGGCAATTACCAGTCCGTCACCGCCATTATTGCCGGGGCCTGTCACAACCACAAACTTTTTGCCGTTTAATGGGCCATGATGAGTCTGGATAATATCCACAGTACTCCGACCGGCGTTTTCCATCAACACCACACCGGGAATGCCGTAATCGTTAATCGCGGCCGCGTCAAGACCGCGCATGACTTGGGATGCTGCCAGTTTAATCATGGTTGTCCCCCTTAAAATTAAAGGCTGAAACGAATGAATATTGGGTGTTGCTGAACTCTGACGATTATACAATACCCTCAAGTGAAGATAAAAAAATATTTAAGTTTGTTATTCAAAGTCCGATATGGTAATTAGATAATAGGGTAAGATAACATTATTGGTCACGGATTGGCCAGAGGCGAAGTTGGTAGCGATGGAACGATATAATGTTTAGGGGGGTGCTGTATGAAAATAGGTGATTTTATACCCCAGATCAAGACAGATAACAAAATCGGCAAGACCAAGGGGGCCAAGAGAGCAGAATCATCCTCCACCGCCTCACTCGTTGGCGACCGAGTGGAGATTTCCGCCGGTTCACTTGATGTCCAAAAGATGAAAGGGATCATCCAGAATACCCCCGACCTGCGCATGGATAGAGTACAGGCTTTAAAGGAACAGATTGAACGAGGCGATTATGAGGTTGACCCTTATCGGGTGGCCGATAAGATGCTCATGAACCTGCTTTCCGAGAGTGAGATTATAAAATAGTCTACGGTTTTATAAAAGCATACAAAGGCGACGGATTTAATTCCGCCGCCTTTTTTTTTATCCATCCTCTAACGGGAAAAGATTCATAATCTCTTTTTCACTCGCCCCGCAAATTCCCCGTTCCGTAATCAGGCCGGATATCAGCCGGGCCGGGGTGACATCAAAACCGTAATTAGCCCCCCTGGTATGGGGTGGAGCGATTGCCACCCGGCCTATCCCGCCATCGTCCAAGGTGCCGCTGACGTATCTGATTTCGGCGTCGGAACGCTCCTCAATGGGAATCTCCGCCAGGCCGTCACATATCTGCCAGTCAAAGCTGGAAGAGGGCAGGGCCACATAAAAGGGTACCCCGTTATCATGGGCTGCCAGGGCCTTTAAATAGGTGCCTATTTTATTCGCCACATCCCCACAGCGTGTGGTACGGTCTGTGCCGACAATTATTAGATCCACCATACCGTGCTGCATAAGATGGCCACCGGTATTGTCGGCAATGAGGGTGTGCGGCACCCCCTCCTGCCCCAACTCCCAGGCCGTAAGCCGGGAACCCTGCAGCCAGGGGCGGGTTTCATCCACCCAGACATGGAGATCAATCCCGGCCTTATGCGCGGCATAGATGGGGGCCGTGGCCGAGCCATAATCAACAAAGGCCAGCCAGCCGGCGTTGCAATGGGTAAGTATATTTACCGGGCCTTGTTTCCGGCGACTGATCTCCCTGATAATACCTAGGCCATGCTCTCCCAGACGGCGGCAATAGTCGGCATCCTCATCGGCTATTTTACGAGCCTCGGTCAAGGCCCGGCGCTCTCTTGCCGCCGGGGTGGCCTCCTCGTTAATGGCCCGCTGCATCCGGTTTACGGCCCAGGCAAGATTACGGGCCGTAGGCCGGGTGGCGATGAGAATTTCCGCTGCCCACCGCAGATAGTCCGGATCATTTTGCGGGCTTCGCACCTGGGCCATATACATCCCGAATCCGGCCGCGGCCCCAATGAGACCGGCACCTCTGACGTGCATATCCCTGATTGCGGCGGCGAACTCCTCAACGGTTCGCAGTTCTTCCACCACAAATTGATGGGGCAAAAGGCGCTGGTCAATTATTTTAACGAGATGCGGGTTCTCTTCATCAAGCCAGATTGTACGGTATTGCTTACCATTAACCTTCATATAAATTTACCATTGGTTTAATGTTATAATTGGTCTAATTTGTTCATAACTATTCAGTAGCACCCCATCGTTGCCCATTTAGGCTTTCTCAAATACGAAGGCATGCTTCAAAAGCCTGAATGAACAGGAAAGCGCGGACTCCGAACCTGGAGTACTGCTGAACAATTACGTTCTGGGATTACTGTTACTTTTGTTACTTTTAGACGTCACCCTGAATAGTTACCCTGATTTCAAAATAATTACTAAAGGTTTTCTGGTGGAAAATATCACCCTAACATTGGCGATTTTACTGGGAGGCGGCTTTTTAAGCGGCCGTCTCTGCCAATTAATCCGTCTGCCCTCGGTTACCGGGTATATCTGTGCCGGCCTGCTGCTTGGGCCCTCAGGATTTAACCTGATCCCAGGGGCCGCGGTGGGTAATCAGCTGCAGCATTTTATCCAACTGGCCTTAATGATGATCTCTTTCGGGATTGGCGAGCATATGGAGATTGCCCGCCTCCGTTCAGCGGCCAGGAGTCTGGCTTTGATCGGCATCACCGAGGCCTGCGGGGCCTTTTTAATGGTGAGCCTCGGCAGTCTTTTGGTTATGAAAGTCAGCGGCCTGACTGCCGTTATCCCCCATGCCCCGGCCGTGGCGCTGTTATTGGGTACAGTCTCCATTGCCACCGCCCCGGCCACCGTTATGCATGTTATTCGTGAGAATAAGGCGGCCGGCCCTCTGACCACCATGCTGCTGGCCGTAATAGCCTTAGATAACGGTCTGGCTATTATGGCCTTCGGGATTGCCATGGCGATAGTTAACCATCTTAATGCCGCCGGGCAGGGGGGCATGCTGGCCATGATCTCCGCCAGTATTCTGGAAATAGCCGGGTCGCTGGTTATTGGAATAATTACCGGTCTCCTGCTGGATTTTATTAATAGTCATATGAGCAGAAAAAGTGATATGCTCACTGGCGGGCTGGCCATTCTTCTTCTCTGTGGTGAGGCCGCCCGTTTACTGAATATGTCACCCCTTTTAGCCGGTATGGCGGCCGGTTTTACGGTGATTAACCGTGAACATCGGGATTCGCGCCTTTTCCGGGCCCTTAACGCCTTTGAACCTCCCATCTATGTCCTTTTTTTTACCCTGGCCGGGGTACACCTCAACCTAACGGCTCTAACCACGGCGGGCTGGCTGGGACTGACATATTTTTTCTGCCGCACTATCGGTAAGATCGGTGGAGCCGGGATTGGATCTCTGCTGTCCTCAGCTCCGCTCCAGGTAAAGCGTTATCTCGGCCTGGCTCTTACCCCCCAGGCCGGGGTGGCCATTGGTCTTATTTTTCTCATCGGCAACAATCCGGCTAGCAGCGGTTATTCCGAATTTATCACCCAGGTTGTTTTGGCCGGGGTCTTATTGTCTGAGATTTCAGGCCCGATTTTTGCGAATCTGGCTCTTAAACTGGCGGGCGAGACCCCCGCTGACCAACTGCTTGAAGACAAAAATCGCCATATGCCCGCTGTTTCAGTCTCCACCGTACCAGCAGGCGTTCCCCTTGTACCCTGGACCTGGCCCCGGCTCAGTCATTTAGAACGTCCGGAGGGGGTCGTGCTGTTTGGAGTCAGTCATATCGCCACCGGGGCTGCCCTGGCCCGGATAGCGGCCATTATCGCCCATTTCCATCAGGCCTATCCCCTCATGCTCAGAGTAGTACCGCCTGCTTACCAGTTAGATAAAAACAGACGGGCAGACGATCAGGCCCTGCTATCCGCCGTCCAGAGCGAAGTGCAGGGGATGGGCTCCGAACTTTATACCATTGTCAAAGAGGATAATGATGTGGCCTCCTGTATCCTGAATACTGCCCGGCAGTCCGGGGCCTGGGCCATCGTTATGGGTTGTTCGCCCCTCCCCGCCTCTCAAAAAATCTGTGGCAAAATAATTGAAGATGCCCCTTGTCCCACCCTGATTATTAAATTTGGCGGGGTGTTCCATACCGAACGTATTTTAGTGCCGATCATTTCCCTAACGGGCTTAGATGAAATCAGAATTCCGCTGCGAGCCATGGCAGCCGTAGGCCGCCATAGAATCACCCTCTTGCTGTTAATGTCTTCCTCTGATTCGGAGAAGGATATTAAACGGGCGGCCAAAGGCCTGGAAGACTGGGCGGCGGCGGAGGGCTTGTCAACAGTTACCAGCTGTCAGGTGCTGGCTACTGAGGCCCGCAAAGATACTGTCCTGACAGAGGCCGCCAGCCATGATCTGCTGATAATGGCCGCTCCACCGCCCCAGGCCCTGGCTCAACGCCTGATGTTTGGTTCGCTGTACGCCGCAATTGCTCAAAGCTGCGAAAAAACAATGATAACCGTTTATCCAGCCTCAAATCTTTAGCTTTTCCCAACGGGGGAACAATTGAATAGTTGTAACTATTTAGCTAAAGCGGATAACCTGCCCTAAACTATGAGCTGTAACTGTTTAGATGTGCCCGAGATGTGGTTGATAATGCCGTCCAGCTATACATACGTATGCTGGACGGCATTATCAGCCGCAGGTAGCGCAGACTCCGGATTGGGTGCAGCTAAATAGTTACGAATAGTTACCATTAAATAAAGGAGAGACATGGACATAGCCCACGTAATCACTATTCTTCGTGAGGAAATAAAATCATACCAGGTACCGGTGGTTGAT
>CAZZJP010000017.1:0-20331 GCA_964654555.1 uncultured Desulfobulbia bacterium | reverse complement strand
AAGTAACAATAACCACCGGAGTGTAACTGTTCAGCAGTGCTCCAGCTCGGAGTCTACGCTTACCTCGTTTCGGGACTTCGAAGCATACTTTTGTATTCGAGAAGTCCCGAATGGGCGAATCTGGGGTGCTGCTGAATAGTTACAAAATAATATGCGTTTACTGCTGCTAACCATAATCACCTTTATAATTCTGCTCTCTGTGGCTCTGCTCATTAATTTCTGCCGCCGCCGGTTGCGGGGAAGCCACCACGGCCTGAGTGGCATGTGCCATAAAAATGGTGATTCCTGCCTCACCTGTACCTCATGCGCCGACAATAATAACAAGTTGAAAAAAAAGAGCCCTTAGCTTCAAAGTAACAGCCATGCCCGGTCAACCCTGGCACAACGAAACATGAAAGTCGTGGCAAAGCCAATATCCTTGGTAGATGACTTTCATATAAACAAAATATGCGACATATTGAATTTATTACTTTTAAAACAGAGGCTTGGTTCACCCGATTGTTTGGCTAAATATTTACAAAAATATTAAACCAATCTCATGGAGTTCAGCATGCCCCTTAAATCAACACTCAGCCAACTTTTTCTGCTCTTCACCGCTGCCCTGCTCATTAGCTCCTGCCAGCCAACGAGCCATATAAACCAGAGGCAAAAAATCACCTGGCGCCAATTAATCCCCGGCCGGATAGAGGCAGCCAAAAACCATAAGCCGTGCCTCGTCGATTTTTATTATGGCCCCACCTGCCCCCGCTGCGCCATGTTCGATAACAAAATTTATAACGATCCAGAGGTCATTGCCCGCGTCAACCGCAATTTCACTGCCATCCGCATAGATCTCCGCAAGCCCCTGAACAGGGAAGAGCAGGCCTTGGCGGATACCATGCAAACCAACGGTGAGTGCATGCTCATGTTCCTGAATGAGGCCGGAAGGGTGGTCAAGACCAGAGCTGGAACTCCCATATGCACCATGAATCAAATAACCAGGCAGCAATTCATCTCTTATCTTGATAAGGCCATGGCCAACCTGCCTGCCGCTAAATAAGGGCAGAAGCACCATCATTACCTTTTGACATTTGACATCTGCTCCCTGTAGAGTATACTCTTTGCGCTTTATAATAAGTTAGAGCAGTTACACTCCGGTGGTTATTGTTACTTTTAGATATCACGCTGAATAGTTACAGTTAGACTAATATTTATTTTCGAAACCTGGAATTACAATCATGAACAAATCTCTACGCTGGAAGATCATATTTCTCGCCCTGATTACCATAATCTCCGCCATCAGTGTTGTCCCCTCCTTTTATAAAGGGGTGCCCGGCTGGTGGAAAAAATACCTCGCCCCACAGGGCCTTAAACTTGGTCTTGATCTTCAGGGTGGTATGCATCTCATCCTGAAGGTTAATCTGCAGCAGGCCATTGCCAACTCTCTGGATTTTGCGGCCAATGATCTGAAAGAAGCCCTGGCCGCCAAACATATCTCGGTGGTCAAGACCAAATCACCTCTCAACAGTAAGATCATCTTCACCGTCCCCAATAAGAGTGCCCTGAACATCATCAAAGATACGGTGAAAAACGAGTTTCCCAACCTGAAGATCGAGGTCAAGGAGGAGGCCGGTTCATTCCCCCGCATCATCATGGCCCTGAGCCAGAAGCGCATTGATTTCATCAAGAAAAATGCCGTTAATCAGTCCCTGGAAATTATCCGTAACCGCATTGATCAGTTCGGAGTCTCGGAGCCCGTTATTGTCCGCCAGGGTAATGACGAGATTGTTGTGCAGCTTCCCGGCATCAAGGATCCCAAACGGGCCATAAAACTCATCGGCCAAACCGCACAGCTTGAATTCAAGATGGTAGTGGACAACAACGGCGGCCTTGATCTTGCCAGGATGATCAACCAGGCCGTCCAGGCCGGACTATGGCATAAAGGCGACGGCCTCAAGAAATTGAATATGGTATTAAGCCGTAAACTGCCGCCGAATACCGAGGTCTATTTCGAGACCAACAAAGACCCCCAGACCGGCCGCAAAACTAAAAGTCCATTATTGGTCAGGAGCCAGGTAATGATGAGCGGTGACATGGTGGCCGATGCCCAGGTGCGGGTAGGCGGCAGCTTTAATGAGCCCTATGTCACCCTTGATCTCACAGGCCGGGGCGGTAAAATTTTCGGCCAGATTACCGAAAAAAACGTCAACAAACGCTTTGCCATCATCCTTGACGGCCGGGTAAAATCCGCCCCGGTTATCAGGGAGAAAATTCTCGGCGGCCGAGCCCAAATCTCCGGCAACTTCACCTATCCAGAGGCCTCCGACCTGGCCATTGTCCTCCGGATCGGCGCCCTGCCCGCTCCGGTGGAGATTGTCCAGAACCTTACAGTGGGGGCCTCCCTTGGCAAAGACTCCATCCATCAGGGAATCGCCGCCGGACTCCTCGGTGTTTTCCTGGTCATCACCTTTATGCTGTTTTACTATCGTTTCTCCGGCTTCATTGCCGATCTGGCTCTGGCCTTAAACGTCCTTCTGGTCTTCACCGGCCTGGCCTTTATGAATGCCACTCTCACCCTGCCTGGTATTGCCGGTATCATCCTCTCCATTGGTATGGCGGTGGACTCCAATGTCCTCATCTTTGAACGAATGCGGGAGGAATTCGCTCTCGGTAAATCCATTCGCTCCGGGGTGGAAGGCGGTTACGACAAGGCCTTCTGGACTATTGTCGACTCCCAGGTAACCACCCTTATCACGGCTCTGGCCCTTTTCCTCTTCGGTACCGGCCCCATTAAAGGTTTCGCGGTTACCCTGTCCTTCGGTGTTACCTTCAACCTCTTTACCACCCTCTTCGGTACCCGTCTGGCCTATGATTACCTGTACAATAAACGGGCCTTAAAGGAATTGACCTTTTTGAAGTTCTTTAACAAACCCAATTTAGATTATATGAGTATCCGTAAAATCACCTTTACCATCTCCACAGTTCTGGCCCTCCTCGGGATGTTCTCCTTTGTCCAGATTTTGCGTGGTCATGGTAATATTGGCGTTGATTTTGCCGGCGGCTCCATGCTCGAATATCAGGCCTCTGCCCCCTTTCAACTCAAGGAGGCCAGAAAGGCCTTTATCAAATATAAACTTAATGATATTCAACTGCAAAAGGTGGAAAATAAAAACCAGTTGATTATTAAACTCAAGAAATCAACCAAGACGGTGGAAAATCTTGACACCAAGGTAACCAAGATTTTAAACTCCGAGATCAAGGGTAAGCATTTTAAAATCATCAGTGAAACAGAGATTGGCTCCTCCGTCAGCAGCGCTCTGCGTGACAAGGCCGTAGAGGCCATCTTCATCTCACTATTGGGAATCATCATCTACCTCGCTCTGCGCTTTGATATCCGTTTTGGCCTGGCCGGGGTAGTCGCCATCTTCCACGATGTCCTGGTTGTTATTGGTATCTGTTACGTCATGAATGTGGAAATGACCCTGTTAATTGTCACCTCTTTACTGACCCTGGCCGGTTATTCCATCAATGACTCAGTAATTGTCTTTGACCGCATAAGAGAAAATATCAAGCGTCAGGGTAATGAGAAGAACCTCTTCGCCCTCATTAATCGCAGTACCAACGAGATGCTGTCCCGAACCATCGTCACCTCTCTCACTACGTTGCTGTCCCTGGTGGCCTTATTCCTGCTTGGCGGTGTGGTAATTCACGAATTTGCCTTCACACTCATTGTTGGTATTATCGTCGGCACCTATTCCTCCATATTTATCGCCAGCCCCCTGCTCTCCATCTGGAGTAAGGAGAAGCAATAAATGCCGCGATTACCGGAGCATCAACCCCTGAAGGCGGATGAGGTCTTTAGATTTCACTGCCATGCCGGAATTTCCTGTTTCACGGACTGCTGCCGGCAGTTGGAACTAGCTCTGACCCCCTACGACGTCCTGCGCCTGAAAAAAGTGCTGGGGCTTACCTCGGGCCATTTTTTAGAGCAATACGCCGTTATCGAGTTTGAGTCTGAGGAGCTCTACCCCAAGGTATACCTCGGCATGGTGGATGACGGCCGGGCCAGTTGCCCCTTTGTGGGCAATGAGGGCTGCCAGGTATATAATGACCGCCCTGGAGCCTGCCGCACCTACCCTTTAGGGCGCGGTGCCTCACTTGAGGCCCAGGGAGACAAAGCCATCCACATCCTCATCCGCGAACCCCATTGCCATGGTTTTGCCGAAGACCGGGAACAGACCCTGAGTCAATGGCAGATTAATCAGGATTTACGGGAATATAACCGTTATAATGATGAGATGCTGGCGCTTATAAACCACCCTGCCCTGCTGGCCGGTCGTAAAATAAACCAGGAGCAGGCCGATGATTTTATTCTCTGCCTCTATGATCTGGATCGTTTCCGAAAAAAAATCGCGGCAGACAATAAAAACGATACAGACCTGCTGGCCGTGGCTATAAAGTGGTTTATTACACAACATCTAAGTTCATCAAGTTAAGTTCATGCCTGCTACAGCTCAGCAGCTGACCAACTGGATGGAATCAACCTTTTATCGAGACTGATTAATGGAGGAAACACACCCATACGCCAGGGTCTTTGTCTTTATCCAGGAGATCAGAAAGACCGCTCTTTTTGTCCTGGCAGCTATTATTATCAGTGCCCTGCTCTTTTACGCCAACTCCCCCCGTCTCTTTAATATGGTTCAGGAGCACCTGCACCAGAAACTGGTTTTTTTCAGCGTCTCCGGGCCATTTATCGCCCATTTAAAACTCTCCTTTGTCCTGGCAATTATAACCCTGATGCCGGCAATAGTTTTTGTCTTCTGGCAGGCCATGAGCCGCCCCTTTCAGTTAAGCCGTCTGAGCCGTTTCTGGTTCGTCTGCTTTACCTGCCTGCTCTTTTACAGCGGCGCGGCCTTTTGTTATTTTATCACCCTGCCCTATGGTATAGACTTTCTCCTCGGCTACAAATCCGTCCAGCTCAAGCCCATTATATCGGTGAGCCGCTTTGTAAACTTTGTTACCATTTTTGTGCTGGGATTCGGCTTAATCTTCGAACTACCCATTTTTATGGTCTTCAGCGCCAAGGCCGGACTGCTGCCGCGCAGCAGCTTTGAGAAAAACCGCCGTTACGCGGTGCTGATTATCAGCATCATCGCCGCCGTCTTGACCCCCACCCCAGATATATTCAATATGATGCTCATGGGAGTGCCGCTCTATGCCCTCTATGAGACTGGAATTGTCATCATCAAGCTCTTAGGAATTTAGCTGAAACCACCCTCGTCTTTTAAGGCCAGAAATCCAATTATCCCAACCGGAGCCTGATATACCGTTACCAGCAGAATAAAACAATTTTACAAAAAATTTGGGCGAGACAAGGGAGAAAATGAATATATATTCATTTTATTCGACGAAGATATACTTTTTTCTGCTATAATGATAAATATTTAGGCAGGAGAAGGGTTGTTAGAGAAGACACAATCGCAATGCTGCGGCTTTTTTATATGGGCCTCAACAGAACAGGATTAAGACAGACTCTAATGTAGTGCCAAACGTAACTATTCAGCGTAATGCCTAAAAGTAACAATAACCACCGGAGTGTAACTGTTCAGCAGTGCTCCAGGTTCGTTCATTCGGGATTTCGAAGCATACTTTGGTATTCGAGAAGTTCCGAATGGACGAAGATGGGGTGCTGCTGAATAGTTACTGCCAAACAATATAAAATTATAAGCATTGGCCCCTTTTTTACCATTTAACAGGAACTAATACTTATGACATCACGGGTTGTTTCCCACTCCAAAAAATTTTATTTCTTAATATTCGGACTGTTTATCTTCTTGCTTACCACGGCCGCCCTGTACGCGCGCGATGTAAATCAGAAACCATCTATAATCTTTTTATCCGGGGCCGGAATGAAAGAGCCGGTCAATAAAATTGCGGCAGATTTTGAGCGGCGGACAGGCATAAAAATTCAAACTCACTTCGAGGGTTCCAGTATTCTTCGAGATTATATCCTTAAATTCAAGACCAGCGACATTTTCCTCCCCGGCGACAAAAAAAATCTTGATATTCTGCAGGAAAAGGGGCTGATCAAACGCAGCGCCTTTCTGGCATGGCATGTTGTGGCAATATTAGTTTCTCCACAGGCGGCAGATAAAATATCCAGTTTGGACGACTTAAGCAAACCAGGTATACGTCTGGCGATGTCCAATCCCCGCCAGGCAAGTTTAGGCCGGCTGGTTATGGAAAAAATTATCAAAAGATATCCCAGGGGCCAGGATATCCTCAACAATATAAAGGCATACGGTTCATCATCCCAGGATGTTCTACGCCTGTATCACCAGGGGAATATTGACGCGGTAATTGAGTGGAAGGCCATGGCCCTGACTCCGGCCGGTAAGGGGCTTATTGTGATACCACTACAGAAGCCATACCAAATTAAAGCTCCTCTCGAAGCCGGCCTGCTCACCACCTCTAAGCATCCGAAACTTGCCAAACAATTCTTTCAATACCTGATTACTTCAGGCCGTGAGGTATTCCGCCGGCAAGGATACAATGTGAAAAGGGGCGGCAATACGTGAAACTGCAATCTATAAGTTATTTGATTTCAAGCCTGACAGTGGTCTTTGCCGTCTTGCTGGCCATGGCATTTTACCAATACAGTTCTCTCGGTGACCGGCTGTTGAATACTGATGCCATCCTTGATGAAATCAGTCAAACCACCCATCAAATTCAGATTGAGGCCCTGTGCGGCAGAGCCTCCCTGGGGCGGGCTCAAAAAATAATCACCAAAATCAATCAACTTTCGCAACAGTTACGAAGATACACCCTTTCTTCAAATGAGAATAACAAACTGATTGACTTAGAAATCTCCATTGTCAGAATAGGCCGAATATTTGACTACCCGCGACGAACGAAACAATCCATGCCCGCCCCCTTCTTCAAACAAATTGAAAATGAAACTATAAAAATTTCCAGTGCCTCAAAAGCTCTTATGCCGCTGGTCAGGAATAGGATTGAACAAGAACAGGAACGAGCTAGGTTTTTAATAAGTTTCTTTTATTTCATCCTCTGCCTATGCAGTATCGGGGTAGTTGTTTTTCTCTCAAAATCAATCATCTCCCCGGTATTGCGTCTCAGCCGTGAGATAGAAGAGGTACAGCGGGGCTCGCGAAACAATATTGCTCCGGCTGTCACCCACAATGAAATCGGCAGCCTGGTTTCTTTTACCAGAAATACAATTTCAAGTATTCAATCGCGCTGCCAAACCATGTCGGCCTATTCACAAATTATGGAGCTTTTCGTCGTCACCAAGACCCTGGACGAATTACTCCATCAGGCCTTAAAAATTATTCTTTCCCTAAATTGGTTCAATATAGAAGATAAGGGCGCAGTGTTTTTAATAAGTCAGTCAGAACCTGAAATGCTGGTACTCAAAAGTTCTGTCAATTTTTCCGCCGAGATTTTGCAAAGCTGTGCCAAGGTTCCCTTTGGAAAATGTATTTGCGGCAGAACAGCCGTCAGCCGCCGTCTGATTCATACGGCGTCGGTTGATCACCGCCATGACATTCTATACCCCGGTATGCTTGACCACGGCCATTATTGCGTCCCGCTCTTATCGGGCGAAGAATTGCTGGGGGTAATGATCTTTTATCTACCCGTCGGCAGGGCCGCTCATCCAGAGGAAGAGGAATTTTTAAAAGGTGTGGCCAGCATTCTCTCTGAAAGTATAACCAGAAAACGACTCGAAGAGCAGCAGGCCTTAATTTCCACCGCCATCACCCAAGCCGCCGAGGGCGTGGTAATCACTGACACTAAGGGCAATATTCAATACGCCAACCCCTTCATGACGGAAATGACCGGCTATCCTCCTGAAGAAATCATTTCCAGCACTCCCCGTATATTTAAGAGCGGTAAAAATGACGAGCGGCTATATCAGCAGCTATGGCGGACTATTACCTCTGGAAAAAAATGGGAGGGAATACTGATCAACAAAAAGAAAGATGGTAGTCTTTATGAAGAAAAAATGCTTATTACTCCAGTTGCAAATGAAAACGGGGAGATATCCCATTTTGTCGCGATTAAGCAGGACATCTCCAAAGAAAAAAAATTGGAGCAGCAATTAATCCAGTCTCAAAAACTCGAGGCCATTGGAACCCTGGCCGGCGGTATTGCCCATGATTTCAACAATATCCTCACGGCAATATTTGGCTTCACCCAGTTGGCTAAGGCACGTATCCAGTTAGATAACCAAGCGCAGGAAGATCTGGATCAGGTCTTAAACGGGGCCAAAAGGGCGAGAGAGCTGGTTAAACACATTTTAACCTTCAGCCGCAAAACCGAAAACGCCATTGCCCCTATCCGCATAAGTTTAATCATCAAAGAGGTTATAAAAATGCTGCGGGCCTCTATTCCTGCTACCGTTGAAATCGAGGATGATATAGCACCGGAGAGCGGGGTTATTTCAGCAGACCCCACCCAGGTTCATCAGATTTTAATGAATTTATGCACTAACGCCGCCCAGGCCATGGAAGAATCAGGCGGTAAATTGAGTATCTCCTTAACCAACATTGAAATTACCGGCAGCACATCGCCCGAATGCAGCCTGCATCCCGGTCAGTATGTTAAGCTGATGGTGACTGATACCGGCCCCGGTATCGCGCCAGAGATTAAATCCCGTATATTTGATCCCTTCTTTACCACCAAAGAAGTTGGCAAAGGCACAGGCATGGGGCTTTCCGTGGTACACGGCATTGTCGAAAGTTATGGCGGCGGATTATCTGTCGAATCAACCTTGAAGAAGGGGACAAAATTCAGTATCTACTTCCCAAGGATTGCCGCCATGGAAGATACCCCTGAACAGGCCTCCGTGATTCCCACCGGCGATGAAAACATCCTCTTTGTTGATGATGAAGAAGTTATCGTAGAGGTGGCGGCAAGAATGCTTGAAGGGCTCGGTTATAAGATAACCGCCCTGGCGGACAGCGGGGAGGGACTAAAAATTTTTCAAGCTCACCCGGACGATTTTGACCTGATTATCTCAGACCAGACAATGCCGCATCTCACCGGCTATGAGATGATCCGGAAAATATTAAAAATCAGGCCTGACATTCCCACCATACTTTGCACCGGGCATAGCAGCCAGGTAGACAGAGAAAAAGCTGTCAAGCATGGAATCACGGAATTCCTGCTTAAACCAATTAAATTTGAAGAGCTGGCCGTCAGTATCAGGAATGTGTTGGACAACAAAAAATAACAGCCATACCAGGATACAACGAAACATGAAAGCCATGGCTCGGCCGCCTTACCTCTAAAACTCTAATAGACGATAGCCATGTTCAGATAAAAGAGCGGCGGTAACGCCCGGTATAGGGCTCAGACCACAGCTGGGGCTTTCGGCCTTCAGAAAGACCGTCTCCGCCTCCAACTGCCGGGCCAGAAAGAGAGTCTGTTCAGCGCCCCTTATAAACTGTCCGCTGACATCAATGCCATCCTGGCTGATGACCCTGGCCCGGCCGGCCAGAACATCGGCGCCAGTACCATCAATGATATCGGCTGCGGTTCTCGGTGTAGGAAGCCCGCCCAGCTGCTCCGGGCAAAATTGTGCCCAGCAACACCCCGCCAACATTGATATACAGGCGGAATTCCCCTTACTCCTGCCATCATAACGTGTTTTAAGCCCCAGGAGACAGGCACTTATCAGAATCATATTTTTTGTATTTTTTGAATAGTTATCTTGATATATAAATTTATAGTAATTATTCAGCGTGATATCTAAAAGTAACAGTTACAATTTATAAAATGAAAACGACGCTGCGCAAATATAAAGTTATAGTCATAACCACCCTTGTCACCTTAACCGTGCTTGGTATCTGGATATATTTTTCGCCCTATGGTTTAAGAAATTATTTAGATATGCAGGCCCGTTTGTCCAAGGTCTCCACAGAGGTAAACAACCTCAGGCAGCAGAACAAGGCCCTACGCCAGGAGATACATCATTTACAAAACGACCCGGCCTACCAGGAAGAAATCGCCCGCCGTAATTTTAATATGCTGAAAAGAAACGAGATGGTCTTCGATTTTTCTAAACCCAAAAAGAAGGGCCATTAGACTATCTCCGAAATAGTCCAGCTGCCCAAAAAGCATTTAATGTCCTTCGCCGCTATCGGTCTGCTGACTAAATATCCCTGAATAACATCACAGTCAAGACTATATAAATAGTTCAGATGGCCATTCTCCTCCACCCCCTCGGCCACCACCCGCAGATTCAGATTATGAGCCAGGGAGACAATGGCCTTGACAATCAGGGCATCATCTTTACTGGTCAGTAAGTCCATCACAAAAGAGCGGTCAATCTTTAATTCATGGACAGGGAAACGCTTCAAGTAACTGAGGGAGGAATAGCCGGTGCCAAAATCATCAATGGAGAGATGACACCCCAGCCGCTCTAATTCCATGAGATGCTCAATACTTTCCTCCACATTATCCATGAGCATAGTCTCGGTAATCTCAAATTTAATCAGACGGGGATCAACTCCGGATTCCCGCAAAGCCTTTCTTATTAAGGGAAACAACGAGGCATCCCTAAACTGGGCAGCAGAGAGATTAATGGCCACATTAACATTATTACCAGTATCCTGCCATTCCCGGCACTGCTGACAGGCCGTGAACAACACCCATTCTCCAATGGGCACAATAAGCCCGGTGTCCTCGGCCACCGGAATAAATTCCATCGGCGATACCACCCCTAATTCCGGATGCCGCCAGCGGACAAGGGCCTCCACCCCAGCCAGCTTACCGGATTTCAAATCAACCTGAGGTTGATAGAGTAAAAAAAATTCATCTCGGCCTACTGCCTTGCGGAGACTGGTTTCGAGGGCAAAGCGGGCAAAGGCCCTGGTATTCAAATCAGCGGTATAAAATTGATAGCTGCCCTTTTCCAGCTCCTTGGCCCGCGAGAGGGCAGTATCAGCACATTTCATCAAATCCATACTGTTATTGCTGTCTTCGGGAAAAACACTGAGGCCGATTCGGCAATCCAAAAATATCTCATTACCAGCATGGGCAATCGGCTGGCCAATATCCTTGATAATGCGGCGGGCGACAATGGCGGCATCGGTGGTATTGCGCAGACCTTCAAGAATAACCCCGAACTCATCAGCCCCAAAACGAGCCGTTACGTCATTAAGGCTTAAGGCGGCGGCGGTATCCGCCTTACGCAGACAAGCTCCCACCCGCCGTGCTACCTCCTGCAACATGATATCGCCAGTTTCTCGGCCAAAGGTGCTGTTAATAAGACGAAATTTATAAATATCAATATACAAAACCGCCAATAACGCGGCCCCTCTCTCCGCCTTATTAAGGGCCTTGCCAAGATGCTCACTAAACAGAATACGGTTTGGCAGGCCGGTAAGATGATCATAATAGGCCATAAATTTGATCTTCTTCTCCGTCATTCTGAGCTTAGTGATATTCCGGCAGGTAAAAACCACCTTAATTGGCATATCGACGGCATTCTTTATAACAGCCCCTTCCTGACGGACGTATAGTTCCCTGTCATCCGAGACTATTAAGCGGTGTTCAAGGGTAAAATTATTATCCGCAGCCAGAGATTCCTCAATAATCCGCTGCACCAACTGCTGTTCAGAGGCTGGAATAAGGGCGATGAAATCGGCAAAGCAGACTGGGGCCGCCTCAGGCCGTACCCCGGTCATCAGACATATATCTTTGCACCAGAGAACCCGGTCATCATCGAGGCACCACTCCCAGGAGGCTGATTTAGACACGGCCTGCGCCGAGGCCAGTTTAATCCTGGCAAGCTGTAAATCAGAATATAATTTATTAGCCCGCAGAACATATTTAATCCGATAACAGAGAAGAACCACATTGATGGGCTTGGCAACAAAATCCGTCGCCCCAATTTCAAAGGCATGCTTAATGGAATCATAATCATCCCGACCGGTAATCATAATAATTGGCACCATCTCACCGCCGGGCATACCGCGGATCTTGGCACAGACCGCAAAACCATCCATTCCCGGCATACCGACATCAAGCAGTACCACATCTGGTTTATGCCGTGAGAATTGTTCAAGTCCTATGCTGCCGTTCTCAGCCTCAACAGAGGTTAGAGCGGATTTAGCAAGCCCAGCGCTTAATAATTTACGAATAGCTTTATCATCATCAATAATTAAAACTAACGGCGCTGGTTCCACATTTGTCAAAATTTCACCCCTGAAAGAATAAATTAGAGACCTGCAACTATCATGCTAATATCATAGGCATAGATAAAAGCATCTGGCAAGAGCAGGTAAAAAAAAATTAGCTTTTACAAGCTTAATTTTATAAACTGTAGAACAAGCCTTTATTTTACCAGTACCTGCCATTAGCTAATCAATATGCTTATAAACAATAAAAACATCTGCTTACTCCTCACAATCACTCTTCTCCTTGGCGGCCGCCTGGCCCAGGCCAACTGCCGTCTGATCTATCCAGCCGACAAATCTCTCCTCACTCAAAGTACCATTCTGCTCGTCGGCACATGCGACAGTGTCGTACCGGCGGCTAAAATTAAAATTATTAACTCACAAGGTAAACAATATCTAAAAATTAAAACCCATAATATGAGTTTCAGCCGCCGGTTAAAACTGACGCCGGGTTATACAACCATAGTTTCCAATAACGGCGCGGGGCAGTCAATCACCATATTCCGCCCAGTCGGCAGCCACCCCGCCCCTCCAAGTTTCCGGCCTTATTACCTCCATAAGAATCTGACCTTAAGCGGCAAATGCGGCCTCTGCCACGCTGTAAATCCCACTAACAAGGGGGATTACACCTATATTGTAGATAAATTCTCCTGCCTGAACAGTAAATGCCATAGCGATATGGGGCATAAAAAGTTCCAGCATGGCCCATTTAAGAGAAGACAATGCGCTGACTGCCATAATCCCCACGGCAGCTTTAACAAGGACTTTACGCTGGCAGCGAGAAGCGCGCTGTGTTTTACCTGCCACAGCGCCGACAAGAATATGCTGACCACCGGCAAGGTAGTTCATTTCCCGGTGGCCAAAGGGCAATGTACTGCCTGTCATGACCCTCACGAATCAAAGATTGAATTTCACCTGAAGGGTAATTCGGTGAGCGAGCTCTGTTTCCGCTGCCATGATAAAAAGATGTTGAATTACAAATACGTCCATGAACCAGCGGCGGAAGGGGACTGTAACTCCTGCCACGCCCCGCATACCTCAAAATACAAGGGTCTGCTCTATAAGAAGGGGCAGCAACTCTGTGTTACCTGCCACGAGGTGCGGAAGGATGAATTTAAACGGCGCTATGTCCACCAGCCGGCGGGCAAGGACTGCAGCATCTGCCACGACCCCCATGCCTCGGCAACAAAATATCATCTCCGCACCAGGAGAGATAAAAATGGCCGTTACCTCAAAAGAAAGTATGCCATAAAGGAATTATGCCTGGCCTGCCACGCCCGGCTCAACCCGAAAACAGCCAGAGCCATTATTTCAGCCCCTGTTTCCCACAAACCCGTAAAAGAAGGTAAATGCATCATCTGCCACACCCCGCATTCCACCAACTTTCCCAAGCAGTTAAGGGCCTCCCCCCAGGACTTGTGCTTTTCATGCCACAAGAAAATGGCAAAAAAAATAAAGAACAGCCTTTATAAACACGGGCCGGTGAGAAGCGGGAGCTGCGTTCAATGTCATTTGGTGCATGGCAGCAAATACAAGATGTTATTACGTGCCCCCTTCTCCACCAAATTTCAGGGTGTCTTCAGCTTAGACAAATTCCAGCTCTGCTTTAACTGCCATAATAAAAGGGTTTTTACCGATCCTCACAGCATAGAAACCGGATTTCGCAACGGCACAACCAACCTTCATTTCCTTCATGTCAATAACAAGAAAAAGAGCCGCTACTGCAAATCATGCCACGATATTCACGCCTCGGATCAAAAAAAGCATATCCGCCGGTCATTCATCTTTAAAAAACGTTTCAAGGTTAATATAAAATTCACCAAAACCGCCACTGGCGGGCGCTGCGTTACCGGCTGCCATAAGCCGCGGCAATACAACCATAAGTAACTTGAGCAATACCAGCCATATACAATGCGGCAGCAACTATTAAAAGATAGAGGATATGATCAAGATGTCAGTTAAAGCTATTTTACTTTTTTCCTTATTTTGCCTTGTATTTACAAACTTTTTTACTCACGGGGCCCAGGGCGCCCTGGGCCAGAATGCCACCCTGCGTAATTACAAAGCCGGAGACCGGCTGCCGGCCTTCAGGCTTCTCCCCATCCAAGGCGGTAAACCGGAAACAATAATTCCAGGTCATGGTAAGCCCACCCTGATGATGTTCTTTTCCATTCATCCCAATTTTCGCAAGATAAGATCACTGGCTCTTTTAAGCGCCCTTTCCGACCTCGCCGGCAAATACGGCGAATCTGTCAACATAATCGGCATATATTGTGATAACAAAGACCAGAATACCGTTGTCCACTATATGCGTTCTTCGGCCGCCCATATCAAGGTTTATAATGATACATCCAAAGCCGTGTTAGACAACTACGGAGTATTCATGATGCCGCTTGTGGTGCTGACCAATAGCAAAGGGGAATTAAATGAGGTAATTCCTTACACCTACAATATCCGGGAGATTATTGACGGTAATATAAAATTCCTGCTGGGCCAATGGACCAAGAAACAACTGTTAAAGGCCCTGGCCCCGAGAACCAATGTCAAACGCAGCAAAAAAGAGAAGGAATATATCCGGCGAATTAATTACGGCCGGATCATGGCCAGCAAGAAGATGTACAGTCAGGCAGTACGGGAATTTAATACCGCCATCAAGATTATGCCCAATGTAATAAATGCCTATATCGAACTGGGCTTCGTCCAAATTGCGGAAAAAAAGTGGCATAAGGCCGAAGCGGCCTTTAAAAAGGCCCAAAGTATTAATAAAGATTCCGATAATGCCATGGCCGGCCTGGGACTGAGCTATTACGGCCTAGGGGAGACCAAAAAGGCCAAGAATATCCTGGGAAATGCCTTTATCGCCCCCCATCCCCGCTTGGAGGTCATTATCGCCTTGGCCAACATCTATGAGTCAGAGGGCAATAACAAAAAGGCGAACCGTTTAAACAAGCTGGCCGTATCCCGGCTGATGGTCATGTACGAACAACGCTGGAAATAAGGTGATTATTGTTAATTTTAGCCACCACGCTGAACAATTACGAAATAAAAAAGTTGGCTTTAATAAAATTATTTGTATAAACTTATAATTAAGTTGTCTTATGCCAGCACCTATAATTAGGAATCTATCGTGATAACAAGATATAAAATCCTATTTTTTTTTATTGTTTTATCCCTCCTTCCTTTAAACTCCGGCCCGGCTGTTGCCGCCTGTCGGCTTATATATCCACCTGCTAAATCGGTGCTTAATGTCGGCCATATTTTAATAATAGGTCTCTGTAAAGATAACAGCACCAAGGCCGTCGGCAAAATCACAAACAAGCTGAAAACGCGACAGTTCACAGTTCAGGTAAACAATAAAGCCTTCAGCCGGCAGATTAAACTAACTCCCGGCCTTAATACTATCTCTCTCGCAAGCTCCATCTCGCCCAGAAAAATAAACGTCTTTTATAAAACAAAAGGCGCGGCCTCCCCGTTAGACGGTTTCAAACCCTATTTTCTGCACTTAGACTTATCCCTTAATGGCAAGTGCGGCAGTTGTCATGTGGCAGACCCTCAAAACCAGGGGGACTACACGCATATAGATGAAAAATTTTCCTGCCTGAATCAAAAATGTCATGCCGATATGGGCCATAAAAAATTCCAGCACGGGCCGTTCAAAAAAAAGCAATGCTTACAATGTCACAATCCCCACGGTACCTTTAATAAACATTTTCTACGGGCCGCCAAGAGCGCCCTCTGTTTTTCCTGCCATGCAGAAGACAGAAATATGCTTAAAGGTGCCAAATTCATCCATTTTCCAGTGGCCAAGGGGGAATGCACCTCCTGCCACGCCCCTCATGAATCCAATATTGAATTCCATTTAAAAGGCCCCTCCATAAGCGCCCTCTGCTACCGATGCCACAACAAAAACATGTTTAAGTACAAATATGTCCATGCCCCGGTGAAAGATGGTAACTGCATCGCCTGCCACACCCCGCACGTTTCCAGATACAAAGGCCTGTTGAGCGCCAAGGGTGAAGCGCTATGCATCACCTGCCACAAGGTCAGGAAGGATGAATTCAAGCGGCGGTACGTCCATAAACCGGTAAAACAAGATTGCGGTATCTGCCATGACCCCCATGCCTCACCGGTGGAATATCAACTCCGCACCAAGAGGGACAAAAATGGCCGCTATATAAAGGTCAAACACCCGATCCAAAAATTATGCTTGGCCTGCCACACCCGGCTCAACCCAAAAATAGTTAGGGCTATTACCTCTGCCCCGGTACCTCATAAGCCGGTTAAGGAAGGTAAATGCGTTATCTGTCACACCCCGCACTCCACCAACTTTCAGAAACAGCTGCGGGCACGGGCCGTTGATTTATGCTTTTCCTGCCACAAAAAAATAGCGAGAAAAATAAAAGGGAGTCTGTACAAGCACGGCCCGGTGCGTCAGGGGGAATGCTACCAATGTCACGAGGTACATGGCAGCAAGAATAAATTTCTTTTGCGGGCTCCATTCTCCACTAAATTTAAAGGCCCCTTCAGCCTCGACAAATTCCAACTCTGCTTCAACTGCCATAATAAAAAGGTTTTTACCGATCCCCACAGCATGGAGACCAGTTTCCGAAACGGGAGAACCAATCTCCATTTTCTCCATGTCAATAACCAGAAAAACAGCCGCTATTGTAAATCATGTCATGATATACACGCCTCTGACCAAGAAAAGCATATCAGAACCTCATTTACCTTTAACCGACATGTAAAGGTACGAATAAAATTTACCAAGACCGACCGCGGCGGCCGCTGCGTTACTGGCTGTCATAAACCAGAGGAATATAAGCGTTGACAGCCAAACGCCTATAAAAGATAACAGGCAAATTACATCAGAGGATACCAAGGGATGCCACATACCAAGACTATTATCTTTGTTGCCCTGTTTTGCCTTATATTTACAGGGCTCACCAACCATGAGGCCAAATCAGATACAGCCGTCCTGCGCAACTACCATATCGGCGACCGGTTGCCGGGCTTCAAGCTCCCCCAACTCCAGGGCGGCAGACCGCTGACAATCATTCCCGGTCAAGGTAAGCCTACCCTGATGATGTTCTTTTCCATCCATCCCAATTTCCGCAAGAAGAGATCTCTGGCCCTGTTAAGCGTCCTTTCCCATTTAAGCCAGAAATATGGCAAAAAGGTACAAATTGTTGCTATATATAGTGACAATAAGGATCAAAATCAGGTTATCAACTTTATGCGCTCCGCAGCTCCTCATATCAGGGTTGTTGCCGATTCCACCAAAGCTCTATTAGAGCACTACGGCGTATTTATGATGCCCATCGTGGTGCTGACCAATGAAAAAGGTGAGCTAAATGAGGTAATCCCCTATACTTATAATATTCAGAAGGTTATTGGCGGTAATATAAAGTTTCTGCTGGGCAAATGGACAAAAAAACAATTATTAAAGGCCCTGGCTCCCAAGGCCAATATCAAACTCAGTAAAAACGAAAAAGAATACATCCGGCGAGTTAATTACGGCCGAATCATGACCAGTAAAAAGATGTATAAACAGGCAGTAAGAGAATTTAACACCGCCATCAAGATTATGCCCAAACAGATAAACGCCTATCTCGAACTGGGCTTCACTCTGCTCGCCGAAAAACAGTGGGATAAGGCCGAGGCCGCCTTTAAAAAGGCCCAACTCATTAACAAGGACTCCGATGATGCCATGGCCGGTCTGGGATTAAGCTATTACGGCCGAGGAAAAACGGAACAAGCCAAGAATATTTTGGAAAGCGCCTTCATCGCTCCCCATCCCCGCTTAGAGGTCATTATCTCCCTGGCAGATATCTATGAATCCGAGGGTAACAACCGCAAGGCCAACCGTTTTAACAAGCTGGCAGTCTCCCGGCTTATGACTATGTATGAACAACGCTGGCAATAATTCAAACAATTTAGAATTGGTATTTATCCTCCTCTGTCTGCTCCTGATTTTCCATCCTGCCAACACCCTGGCGGCAGAGAGCAAAGCCCCTCTCCTGTGGATCAAGGCAAGCCACTATACTTATATCGTAAATACACCGGCCCCAGTTAAAGATTTCAGCTTCATTATTAATAAGCAAAAAGTAGACATTAGTCGAATAGAGACCGCGAAATATCAAACCACCCTCCATGCCATTCTGCCCCTGCGTAAGGGGGCAAACAGCATTATCATTAAAAAGGGCGGTAAGATTATCCAACAGACAGCTGTCTTTTCCGCCTCCAGCTTTGATAACGCACTGGTTCCTGACGGGGCAATAGAGTTTTTCTTTCACCGGGCCGACCACGAGAAATCCTGCCGTCCCTGCCACCGCTTAGATGCCAGGCGGGCCGATGTCAGACCCAGGAACATAAAAAAACAAATATGTTACCCCTGCCACAAACACGAATTTGAGGGTTTGAAATACCGCCACAAACCGGCGGTAAAGGAGTGGCGCTGCCTTATCTGCCACCAGTATCAGTTTGCGGAGACCGATGCCTCACCAGATGAACCAATAAAATTTACCGTAAACGAGGAAAATGGCGTGGCCTACCTCTGCTTCCGCTGCCACCGCCGCCAGCAACAGCGGATCAAGCTCTACGCCTACGTCCACGGCCCCATCGGCATGGGAAGCTGTGACCTCTGCCACAACCCGCATGGCTCAAATTTTAAATATTTTCTGCAGAATAAAATAACCACCCTCTGTGTCAACTGCCATGAGATGCAGGATACCCTGACCGCCCCGGTGGTGCATAAGATAATCAAAACCAAGGGCTGTACTGCCTGCCATGATCCGCACGGCAGTATGCACCAGTATCAGCTCCGCGCCGGACTTAACGAATTATGCTATAAATGCCACCCGGCCATCTACCGGCTGCGCCACAATCATCCCCTGCAGGGCCACCCGGTGGCCGGGCCCAGTAACCCGGCCGCCAGGGATGAAAAATTTACCTGCGTCAGCTGCCACTCACCGCATTCCTCAGATTATGCGAATTTACTACCGGTGGCCGATGCCATGGAGCTCTGCGGCAACTGCCATCATAATAAATAAATTTCGTTTCCTAACTTTAAATGCATAGTCACAAGCGAAGGCGCTTCATCAACCGGCTGATTTTCCTCTCCATATGGATAGGCCTGGTGCTGACTGGCCCACTCCGGACTCAGGCGGATCAGTCAAGCCTCCTGCATTATAAATTAAACGCCCGGCTCCCTTCCTTCCAGCTCAACAAGATAGGCGGTACAGGGCAGGATGGCTTATCCGCCGATGGCAGACCATCGGTGATAATGTTTTTCTCTACCAAACCATCCTTCAGAGCCACACGGGCCATTAAACTGGCCGAGATTATGACCCATCTAAGTGAAAAATTCCACCGCCGCGTTAATTTTATGGCAGTCTACTCAGGCAGAGGGAATATCAGAGAACTCAGAGGTTATATAACAAGGGGCTTAATAAATATTCCGATTCTTGACGACCGAAATCAAGAGATTTACCGGCGCTACGGCGTGTTCATGCTACCCATCGCGCTCATAACCGACCGGCATAACCGCCTGCAGGTCATTATCCCCTATACCACCAATATAGAGAAAATTATCGACAATAACCTCAAATTTATTTTAGGAGATTGGGATCTCAAGCGCTTCAAAAAGTCACTGATCAGCCATACCAATCAGGAAAAAAGCAAGGAAGAAAAGGCCTATATCAGAAGGATTAATTATGGCAGGGTAATGCTGGCCCGCGGTATTTACTCGGCGGCCCTGCGCGAATTCAATACCGCCGCCCAAATTATGCCCCACTCGTTAGAGGCCATTATTGGCCGGGGCCAGGTACTGGTCAAGATGAAAAAATGGCAGCGGGCGGTCACAGCCTTTAGAAAGGCCCTGAAATTCAACAAAGATACCGAAAAAGCCCTCTCCGGCCTAGGTTTCAGCCTTTACAAGTTAGGCGATACCAAACAGGCCATCCCCATCCTAAAAAGTAGCATGATCTACCCCAACCCAAATATCGAGGTGGTGCTGGCCTTAGCGAATATTTATGAGAAAGAGGGCGATTTCACCAAAGCGTTGCGTTTGAACAAACTGGCTATAAGTATATTATGGGGAAAGCTTGAGTAAGTGGAAAGAGCGTATTCAATACGCCCCTGCATTCAGGCT
>CAZZJP010000016.1:0-20770 GCA_964654555.1 uncultured Desulfobulbia bacterium | reverse complement strand
GGAACCTCGGCAATCTTGCCGGTTCGTTTTACGGTATCTCCTTCCTTGATACCGGTGACCGAACCAAGAACCGCGCAACCGACATTATCGGCCTCCAGATTCAGGGCCAGGCCAAGAACACCATTACTGAATTCCAAGAGCTCCATGGCCATGCAGTTTTCTACGCCATGGACACGGGCGATACCATCACCAACGGAGAGGACAGTACCGGTCTCGCTTAAATCGACTTTCTTGTCATAATCCTTGATCTGCCCCTTGATAATTTGACTGATCTCTTCAGCTTTAATCTGCATTTTAATTATTAACTCCCTTAATTGATTCTTTGAGGCCAAGCAGCTGGCTTTTCAGGCTGCCATCCAATACCAGATCGCCAACTTTGGCTATAATACCGCCGATAATGGCCGGATCAACCTCCGTTGACAAAATAACCTTTTTGCTGGTTATCTTTTCCAGGGTTGCCTGCACCTTATCTTTCAGATCCGCGCTTAAGGCCATGGCCGAGACCACGGTTCCCTGACATACATTCCTTCTCTCATCCACCAAGCCCTGAAAGGCCTCAGCGATATCAGGCAGTACCGCCGCCCGTTTTTTCTGTACCACTAAATTCAAGAAATTCTTGATAACCCCGGAAACCCCCATCTTCTCGACGAGATAATCCATAACCTTCTCGCGAACATCAAGAGGATAAACCGGATTAGTAAGGCCATCACGAACCTCAGCACTGGCTTTAAATGTATCGGAAAATTCCTTTAAGGCCTTGCTGTATTCATCAAAGGCATCCACTTCATCGGCAACTGAGAACAGCGCCTTGGCATACCTCTTCGCTAAAATGGTATTTTTCATGCCATCGCCCCCACCTGACCGAGATAATCCTCAACCAGTTTTGTCTGGTCAGTCTCGGTAAAATTCTTCTTAATAATTTCCTCTGCCATAATTGTGGCTTGTTCCGCCACTTCATCACGCAGTGTTTTCCGGGCCTTGCTTAATTCATTCTGTACCGAAACTGCCGCCTTGCGCTTGATATCCTCGGCTGTCCGCTCAGCATCACTGATGATTCTCGCCTTCTCGTTCTCGGCTTGGGTTATGGCGATATTCAAGATTGATTCAACCTCTTCGTCAATATGGCTGAGTTTAGTCTCATAATCCTTATAGGTGGTTTCAACCTCGCTTCGCTTTTCCCGCAATTCACCAAATTGCTCGGTAATCTTTATCCGCCGGGCGGAGAGTGCTTTGCCAATGGGTGGTACGACATATTTAAGCAGAATTACGACCAAAACCGCAAAGTTCATGCAACGTAAGCCAAAATCGACCAGTTGCTCGTGACTAATCAATGGCCGAACTTCACCAGTTTCACCAGCCCAGGCCGCCGTTGCTACAGCCAGGACGGTAAGAACTATGGTCAGTGTCAGTTTAATTTTACTATTTGCAGCCTTCATTATCACGCGGCCCTCCCTAAGATCTTATTAGCCATTTCTTTGCCAAAACCCCCAATCTGATTTTGCAGTTCAGATTTGGCTTTTTCGAACTGACCGGCCAAATCAGCCAGTCCAGCACTTTTCTCTTGATCAGCCTCCTTACGAATAGAGGCAACCTTTTCAGAACTGACCGCCATGGCCTCGTTTCGTACGACATCGTACTTTTCCTTCGCCTTCGCTCTGGCAGCGGCCAATTTCTGATCAAATTCTTCGAGACGCAGCTCAGCATTTTTTTCAAAGGTCTCGATATCCGTCTCCAGAGTAGCGACTTCTTTTTTGCGTTCCTTCAAGATGGCCCGTACCGGCCGGTACAAAACGGCATTCATTACAGCAATCATAATTAAAATGTTAACGATGTGAACCCACATCGTCATGTCCAGAGTGATCATCTTTTTTGCTCCTTAAGCTGTCGTCCGGCGGCGTAAGATTAAGCCTCTGCCGACGAATTAATGAATAGTGATTCAGCTAAATGGAATTTCTTTAGCAGATATAAATCAGGCTGTCAAGGCCTATGGGTCATAAAATTGACAATAAATTCTAATGCTATGGGTAATTGTACCCAGTAAATAGTCAGCCTGTTCGGGCCGCTACAATGTCATAAACCCGTTCCAGGGCCTCGGGCAGTTTGTCCACCATGGTACCGCCGGCCTGAGCCATATCGGGACGGCCGCCGCCGCTGCCGCCCACCAGCGCCGCAGTTTCTTTGACAATTTCACCAGCCTGCAGGCGGGGAATCAAATCCTTGCTGACTATGGTCAGAAGCGCCACCTTGCCCTTTAGTTCACCGCCAAGCACCAGAACTCCGCTGCCCATTTTGTCCCGCATCCGGTCACCAATCTCGCGCAGGGTCTTGGCGGAATCTAAGGGTACCTGAGCCGCCGTCACTCGTACCCCGTTAATATCACGGCCATTTTCCAGCAGATTATCAATATTGCTTAGTGATAACTGAGCCGTCAGGGCCGCCACTTCCTTTTCTAAGGCCTTCTCGTGGTTGGATAAGGTTTTAAGCCGTTCCGGCAGCTCGGCGGCGTTGGCAGTCTTAAGTGCCGTGGATAATTGGGCCACAAGAGCGCTGAGCCGCTGATAATCCAGCATGGCGGCCCGGCCGGTAATGGCTGTTATGCGCCGCACCCCAGCAGATATTCCGCCCTCGCTGATGATCTTGAACAGGCCTATTTCTCCGCTGGCTGCCACATGGGTACCGCCGCAGAATTCCATGCTTAATTCACCAAAACGCACCACCCTGACCTCATCGCCATATTTTTCGCCAAAGAGAGCGGTGGCCCCGGATTTCCGGGCCTCATCCAATGACATTACCCTGGTATAATTGGAGATATTTTTTCTGATCTCATTGTTAACCATGTTCTCAATCGTGGTTAACTCGGTGGGGCTGAGGGGCGAAAAATGGGTGAAATCAAAGCGCAGGCGCTCGGCGTCCACCTGTGAACCGGACTGCTTGACATGGCCTCCCAATACCTGGCGCAACACGGCCTGAAGCAGGTGGGTCGCCGTGTGATTAGCGGCTATATCATGGCGGCGGCCGGCTGTCACCATGAGTTTTATCTCCTCGCCAACGGTCAGCTTCCCCTTTTGAATAAGCAGCTGATGTAAAAATACCCCGGTGCTGGTCTTTAGCGTATCCAGTATCCGGCCCCGGCCTGATTGCCAGGTAATTTCTCCTTGATCCCCGACCTGCCCGCCGGACTCGGCGTAAAAAGGCGTCTGGTCGCAGGCCATGAGTATCTTCGCTGGCCCGCTTTCGGTAACGGCCTCGCCATTTTCGGCAATCATGGCCTTAATCCTGGCCGCGGCCAGGAGGCCATTGTAACCCAAAAATTCTGTCTTGCCGATCCTGGCCGCCAAATCACGCAGACCTGGGGCGGTTTCCGGCACCCCGCCCTTCCAGGATTCCTGTGACTGGCGGCGCTGTTTATCCATGGCCCGCTCAAATCCGGCCACATCCGCGGTCAGGCCCTCCTCTAAGGCCATATCGCGGACAATATCCACTGGAAAGCCAAAGGTATCATAGAGTTTAAAGATAAAATCACCGTCAATCCCGCGGCCTGTCCCTTGGAGGCGTCGCATTTCCTCACGCAGCATGCTCAACCCCTTGTCAAGGGTCTCCAGAAAACGCTTTTCCTCGTTTACCACCACCTGAGCCAGTAATTCCGCGGCCTCCGTTAAATGGGGATAAGTACCAGCCATCCGGGATATTACCTCGGCAGTTATTTCCCGCATAAAGGGCCTGGTAAGTCCCAGGCTGCGGCCGTAACGAATGGCCCGGCGCATGATCCGCCGGAGGACATAGCCCCGCCCTTCGTTAGAGGGCAGTACCCCGTCCGCCACCAGAAATGTCGTGGCTCTGGCGTGATCGGCAATAACCCTTAAGGCCGTATCCGTCTTGTGGGCAGCGCCATATTTTACCCCGGCAATTCCAGCAATTATGTCGATCAGCCCGGTAAAGATATCCGAATCATAATTGGTCTTTTTATCCTGCAGTACCGCGGTTATTCTCTCCAGCCCCATACCGGTATCAATACTGGGTCTGGGCAAGGGATGCAACTCACCCTTCCCGTCACGCTCAAACTGCATAAAGACTAAATTCCATAACTCTAAGAAACGGTCGCAGTCACAGCCCAGGGCACATTCGGGCCTGCCGCAGCCTGCCTCCGGGCCCTGGTCATAATGAATCTCAGAGCAGGGGCCACAGGGGCCGGTATCGCCCATGGCCCAGAAATTTTCCTTCTCGCCCATCCGGACAATACGGCCCTCAAGCAGGCCAGGAACCTTCTCCCAGAGGGCGGCAGCCTCATCATCATCGTCAAATACCGTTACCCACAGTTTATCCTTGGGAACCCGCAAAACCTCGGTTAAGAACTCCCAGGCCTGTTTAATGGCCTCTTCCTTGAAATAATCACCAAAGGAAAAATTGCCCAGCATCTCAAAAAAAGTGTGATGACGGGCGGTATAGCCGACATTTTCCAGATCATTGTGCTTGCCGCCGGCCCGCACGCAGCGCTGACAGCTCACCGCCCGTTTATAAGGGCGGCTTTCCTCACCGGTGAAGACCTTTTTAAACTGCACCATGCCGGCGTTGACAAAAAGCAGGCTGGGGTCGTCGTGGGGCACTAACGATGAGCTTTCCACCAGCTCGTGACCGCGGCCGGTAAAATAATCTAAAAATTTTTGACGAATCTCATTGCCTTTCACGACTTCTTACCACCCTCCGTCTTCTTCTCCGCCCCAGCGCCGGGAACATCCAGACCAAAGCCCATTCTTACCTGGCGCTCAATCTCGTCCATCATCTCCTTATGCTCCTTGAGAAAGGTCTTGGCGTTCTCCCGGCCCTGGCCGATGCGCTCGCCATTAAAGGAGTACCAGGCCCCGCTTTTATCGACAATATCCTGTTCCACGGCCAGATCCAGCAGATCACCTTCCTTGGATATGCCCTCGCCATAGACAATATCAAATTCAACATTCTTGAAAGGCGGGGCTAATTTGTTTTTAACCACCTTTACCCTGGTGCGGTTACCAACGACCTCGGCCCCATCTTTGATGGCACCAATCCGCCTGATATCAAGACGCAGAGAGGAATAAAATTTCAGGGCGTTACCGCCGGTGGTGGTCTCCGGGCTGCCGTACATGACCCCGATCTTCATCCGGATCTGATTGATAAAGACCAGGGCGGTGTTGGTGCGATTCAAAATACCGCACAGCTTCCGCATGGCCTGCGACATAAGCCGGGCCTGCAGCCCCACGTGAGAATCGCCGATATTGCCGTCAATCTCGGCCTTGGGTACCAGGGCGGCGACGGAATCTATAACAATGATATCCACTCCGCCGCTCCGCACTAAAATTTCAGCAATCTCTAAGGCCTGCTCGCCAAAATCAGGCTGGGAAACCAGCAGGTCATCAATATTTACTCCAAGACGGGCGGCGTATTGGATATCCAAGGCATGTTCAGCGTCAATAAAGGCCGCCACCCCGCCCTTCTTCTGGGCCTCGGCAATGGCGTGCAGGGAGAGAGTGGTTTTGCCGGAGGATTCCGGGCCGTAAATTTCCGTTACCCGGCCGGTGGGAATGCCGCCAATGCCGGTGGCAATATCTAAGCTCAGGGCGCTGGTGGATATACAGGGCCAAGGCTCCACCGGCCCTGAACCCATTCGCATAATAGAGCCCTTGCCAAACTGTTTCTGAATCTGGAGGACTGCCGAATCCAGGGTCTTCTTCCGTTCATCGGAAATTGACATATTTGTTTCCTCGTTATTTTTTATATGAAAGTCACCTGCCAATGGTGTTGGCCTTGCCACGACTTTCATGTTTCGTTGTGCCCAGGTGATCGGGCATGGTTGTTAGTTGCTTTTGGTCAATGGTGTGGTTAGAGTTTTGCGTTAATTTGTTTTTCAGGCTCTTTCCGCAAAAGTGGATAGCCCATCTCTTCACGCTGGGCCGTATATTTCCGGGCTACCAGCCTGACCAGAGTCCGAATGCGGCCAATATATCTGGTTCTTTCCGCTACGCTGATGGCCTTACGGGCATCAAGAAGGTTAAAGGTATGCGAGCATTTGAGGGCGTAATCATAGGCGGGGAGAATCAGCTCCTTAGTCAGCAGACGCTTGGACTCCGCCTCGCAGGTATTGAAAAAATTCACCAGGACCGGGACATTGGCCTCCTCGTAATTAAAAGCGGAAAATTCCCGTTCGGCCTGCTGGAAGATGGCCCCGTAAGAGACCTCTTTATTCCACATAATATCAAAGACGGAATTAACCCCTTGGAGATACATGGCAATCCGCTCCAGGCCATAGGTAATCTCTGAGGTCACCGGATACAAATCCATACTGCCGGCCTGCTGAAAATAGGTAAACTGACTGATCTCCATGCCGTCTAACCAGATCTCCCAGCCCAGACCCGCGGCCCCCAGGGTGGGCGACTCCCAGTCATCCTCCACAAAACGAATATCATGTTCCAGAGGATCAAGCTTGAAGCGGCGCAGACTGTTCAGATATAGTTCCTGGACGTCCTTGGGAGAGGGCTTCATAACCACCTGGAATTGATAATAATGCTGCAGGCGGTTGGGATTTTCTCCATAACGGCCGTCGGTGGGCCGCCGGGAGGGCTGGACATAGGCCGCCCGCCACGGTTCCGGGCCTAGAGCCCGAAGCAGGGTAGCCGGGTGAAAGGTGCCGGCTCCGACCTCCATATCATAGGATTGCTGAATAACACAGCCCATATCCGCCCAATAGCTACTTAACTCAAATATAATATCTTGAAAATACATTTTTTATTAATTTCAATCCGTTGTTATTCTTTTATCCGTGGAATAAACAATTTCACCTTCAACGATGGTCAGAACGGCCCTGCCGGTAAAACGACGGCCGATAAAAGGTGAATTTTTACTCTTAGAGACAATGTCTTGACGTTTGTAAAAAAAATCCAACGCGGGGTCAACCACCGTTATATCGGCCCTCTGCCCCGCGGCGAGGGAACCACCTTCAACCCCGATGATGCGGGCCGGGTTAACAGACATTAACTCCACCAGGCGCCTTTCATCAATCAGCCCTTCCCGAAGCAGGCTGAGGGCCAGGGGCAGTGAGGTCTCCAGGCCGATAATGCCATTGGCGGCCTGGGCGAATTCTACTTCCTTTTCTAATTCACTATGGGGGGCATGGTCGGTGGCGATGGCATCCAGGGTGCCGTCGCGCAGCCCCTCCTTAACTGCCTCCACATCGGCCGCGGTTCTAAGCGGCGGATTCATCTTGGCATTGGTGTCATAGCGGCCTACCGCCTCCTCGATCAGCGAAAAATAATGGGGGGTGGTTTCGGCGGTCACCGGGCAGCCAGCGGCCTTGGCCCGGCGGATCAAGGCCACCGATTCAGCGGTGCTGATGTGAGCCAGATGGAGACGCTGGCCGGTGTAGGCCGCCAGGGTTAGATCCCGATAGACCATAATCTCCTCGGCCGCCCCTGGGATACCCCGCAGACCCAGGCGGGTGGCAAAAGCTCCCTCGTTCATAGCCCCGTTCCGGCTTAATGACAACTCCTCGGAATGCGAGATAATGGGACAATTATAATTACTGGCGTACTCCAGAGCCCGGCGCATAAGCTGACTATCAGTCACCGGGTGGCCGTCATCGGAAAAGGCCACCGCTCCGGCCCGCCGCATTTCACCCATATCCGCCAGCTCCTGCCCCTTACTCCCCCGGCTGATGGCACCCACCGGATAGACTCTGGCTCCTTTGCTCAGTTGAGCCCGCTGCCGGACAAAGGCAATGGCCGTTTCTGAATCTAAGGGCGGATTGGTATTAGGCATACAGGCCACCGCGGTGAAGCCGCCGGCCGCCGCCGCCGCCATCCCGGAGGCAATGGTTTCTTTATATTCCTCCCCCGGCTCACGGAGATGAACATGAATATCAATAAGACCCGGCAGCAGCCATTTACCAGTTAGATCAAGCTCCACGGTATCAGCCGGTAGAGAATCCACCACCGTCTGACATTTACCAGCCGCCACGAGGAGATCGCCAATCCGGTCAACATTATTAACCGGATCGATTATCCGGCCATTTTTCAATAACAGGGGACGAGACATTTAGTCACTACCTCCGAGTAACAGATAGAGCAGGGCCATACGTACCGCCACCCCGTTGCTGACCTGATCCAGAATAACCGAACGTTTGCCGTCGGCCAGGTCAGGGCTTAATTCAACACCCCGGTTTATAGGCCCCGGATGCATAATAATGGCATCAGGCCGGGCCAGTTTGATAATTTCATTATTAATCCCGAAAAATTCGGTATATTCCCTGACCGTGGGTAGGAGTGGTTCATGGAGACGCTCTCGCTGAATACGCAGAGTCATTACCACATCGGCATCCCGCACCGCCTCCCGGATATTAAGATGGCCCACCGCCCCCAGCTCATCTAAGCCCTCGGGCATCATGGTGGCCGGGCCGCTGACATGCACCTTGGCCCCCATTTTGGTGAAACCGATAATATCGGAGTGGGCCACCCGGCTATGGGCTATATCGCCAATAATGGCAATCTTTAGACCAGCTATCCGGCCCTTTTTATCCAGCACCGTCATCATATCGAGCAGGGCCTGGCTGGGGTGTTCATGGGTACCGTCACCAGCATTAAGGATTGAGGCCGACACATAGCGGCTCAGGAGATAAGGAGCCCCGGACTGAGCGTGTCGGATAATAATGGCATCAGGCTGCATTGCCTGCAGGTTACGGGCCGTATCCACCAGGCTCTCACCCTTGGCAGCGGAGCTGGTTGACAGGGAAATATTAAAGGTATCGGCGCTCATCCTCTTGGCGGCGATTTCAAAGGATAATCTGGTTCTGGTGCTGGGTTCAAAGAAGAGATTAATGATGGTCTTGCCCCGCAGGGTAGGCACCTTTTTAATGGAACGGCTGGAAATCTCCTTCAAGGAGACGGCAGTCTGGATAATGTATTCAATATCGGCCGCCGAAAAATCATCCAAACTCAGAATATGTTTATGTTCAAAATGGTGCTGATCCATAACGCCTTAATGAACTATCAGTGCAGGATTTTAAATATACGGCGCCAGCGCACCGAGAAGTCTTCTTTATTCCATGACCAGTATAGAATAAAGGCTTTACCCTTGACCGCCTTCAGTTTGACAAATTTCCAGAAACGGCTGTCATAGCTGTTATCACGGTTGTCGCCCATGACAAAGAGAGAATCCTTAGGTACAGTAACCGGGCCGAAGTTATCCCGGGGGCTGACGCTGCCGGGAATAATATTAGGATTAAGGTGTACCGCCTCTTTGACCTTAAAGGGCTTGCCGTTGACAAACACCTCCTTGTTTACCACCTTTATCCGGTCGCCGGCTACCCCGATGACCCGTTTGATAAAATCTTCATTGGGGTTTAATGGGAATTTAAAGACGATGATATCCCGGCGGTGCGGGGTACTTATATGGATCCAGGTGGTACCAGTCAAGGGGTTTTTGATCCCATAAATAAATTTATTGACCAGAAGATGATCACCGATAAGGAGGGTAGGCTCCATGGAACCAGAGGGAATTTTAAAGGCCTGAACCACAAATGAGCGGATAAACAGGGCCAAAACCAGGGCAATGATAATGGCTTCGGCGTATTCTCGCAGGGTGGATTTTTTGGGGGGATTGGCTTTAGTTGACAAAATATTTTCCTTGGTTGGTAACTATTCAGCTGCACCCAATCCGGAGTTTCGCAAGCTCGCTTACCTGTGGTTGATAATGCCATCCAGCATACGGATGTATAACTGAACGATATTATCAACTATATCTCGGGCACATCTGAACAGTTACAGCTCATAGTTTAGGGCCGCTTTTCGCTTGTACTACCTGAATATTTTCCTTGGTCTAATAAATATTAGATATTTTAACGACAGAATAAGTATCCCAAAACCTATCAAAACTCAAGGATATTCGCCGATTACCCCGACAGGCTGGAAATTATCGATCAAAAAACAACATATTGTGCCCCTCTGAAAGCATCCTATACAATATGTTGTTTCCATGCCTCAACGCCCTGCCATCAGAGCTTGCAAAGAAAAGCAAAATAATTGAAATTTATGGCTTTTATTTCATGGCAAACGCTTGACAAACATTTTTTTTTATGCATTTAATTTAGGTAGTCACTTTTGTTTTTTATAACTTATTCAGATAATTAAGGGTATTCCTGGGCATTATATAATGGGTAAATTCAAGCTGCCGGAAAATTTAAAAATTTCTCTACCGGGTTTTGCCAAACAGCATAAACTGGCCCTGGGTCTTGATATAGGTTCTTACTCCGTTAAGGTATGTGAAATAGCCCCCACCAGCGCCAATGGTCATCAGGTGATAAAGACCGGCAGCGCTAAATTACCTGACGGGGCTGTGGAAGACGGCGTTCTGCAGGAACCGGAGGCCGTGGCCGCCGTTATTGACGCCCTGTGTAAAAATCTCAAAATAAAACAGAAAAAGGTGGCTATTTCCATGTCCGGCTATTCGGTTATCGTTAAAAAGATAAACCTGGCGGTCATGGAGGATAAGGAACTGTCCGAGCATATTCAGTCCGAGGCTGAGCAATACATCCCCTTTGATATCAACGATGTTTATCTTGATTATCAGGATTTAAAGACCAATACCGAGAATTCTGAATTTACCGATATTATGCTGGTGGCCGCCAAAAAGGACGTAATAAACGCCTATCTTGAAATGTTGACCAGCATCGGCCTGCAGGCCGTGGTGGTGGATGTGGATGCCTTTGCCCTGGAAAACTCCTTTGAGAATCAGATAAGCGGTGGTCAGAACTTCATCCTTATTGATATCGGAGCCTCTAAAATCAGTATCAATATTATTGCTCACGGGGCCTCTATTCTGGCCCGGGATGTGGTTATGGGCAGCCGTCAGATTACGGAGCAGATCCAGGAAAAATTAAGTATAGAGGCCGAGGAGGCTGAAAACCTCAAGATCGGCGGCAAAAAAACCGAGGAAGAAGAGAGGAAGGTCATTGAGGAAATCGTAATCAATAACTGTAGTCAATGGATACTTGAAATTAAAAAGGCCATTGATTTTTATGCCTCCAATTATCCAGAGGACAAGATCAGCAGAATTATTCTGAGCGGCGGCGGCTCCAAGATCAAGGGTTTAGATAAATTCTTAAATAAAGAGCTTAACATGGAGACGGAAATTTTTAACCCCTTTGCCAAAACAGAGGTAAGCGCCAAAATCGACCAGGATTATCTGGCTAATATCGCGCCTGAAATGGCGATTGCCGCCGGTTTAGCTCTAAGGCCTGTGACCTTATGATAAATATAAATTTACTGCCCGTCAGGCAGATAAAACAAAGAATCAGGGTGCGTAACGAATTACTCGCCCTGCTGGGCGCTCTGGTATTGGTTCTGATTATTATGGGAATAACCGCTTATACTCAGAGCCATGAAATTGGCAGGATCAACCAAAAAATCGCCACTCTGCAGACGGAAAAAAATAAATACAATGCCATTGTCGTACAAATAAACCACATAAAAAAAGAGCAGAAACGGCTTAATTATAAACTTAAGGCCATTGAGACCCTGGACAACAACGCCCACCTGCCGGTAAGAATCATGGACGCGGTTGCCAGATTAACCCCGTCCAACCGTATGTGGCTTAACTCCATGCAGTTGAGTTCTAATACCCTTGCCCTGCAGGGGACGGCCCTGGATAACGCCACCATCGCTCAATATATGGAACGGCTCAACGCCTCACCGTTTTTTCATAAACCGCAACTGCAGAATTCATCGCTGATTAAGATGGCCAATAAAAAATTAAAGAAATTTTCCCTGTTAATGACCTTAAATAAACTTTGATGAGCCAAGGCGTTAAAAAGCTCTGGACGTAATCTAATATGGACAGCAAACAGCTTCAAGCCAACCTCGATAATTTTATAGATACCAAGGTCGCCACCCTGGATAACAACCGCAAGCTGCTTATTGCCGCCGCGGTTCTTCTCCTGCCGGCCGTGGCCTTCTATTTTCTCTATTACTCTCCCAAGGCTGACGATATCAGTCGCCTGGAGAGTACTCTCAGCCAGTTGCAGAACGAGCTGACTGTTATCAAGGCCAAGGCCTCCCATCTTGATGAGCAGAAGGCCCTGCAGAAGGCTATTGAAATCAAATTCAAGGAGGCCTCAAGGGTAATCCCCGACACCAAGGAGATCCCCTCACTGCTCACCAATATTTCCAGCCTTGGCACCGGTGCCGGTCTGGATATTCTATCCTTTAAACCGGGTGGAGAAAAACCCCGCGATTTTTACGCTGAAATTCCGGTTTCCATCTCCGTTACCGGAACCTATCACAATATCGGTCATTTTTTGGACACCGTGAGCAAGTTACCGAGAATAGTCAATGTGAACGAGATTAAACTCAGTTCGCCAGCAATGCAGAGCGGCGAAATGATCTTAAAATCATCCATAAATCTTGTAACCTATAAATTTATTGAACCAAAACCCAAGGACAAGAAAAAACGTGGCCATTAAAGATAAAATTACAGCCGGCAGGTTGTTGATTTCAGCGGCCGTCTTTTGCCTTGTTTTCTTGCCGCAACGGGCGGGAGCCGTAAATAAAATCAAGAAAGCCGCCAAGGCAGCAGTCCTTGAAAGCCCCTTGAAAAAGCTGCTGGCTCAACCCTTTACCTATCAGCAGGAGAACCGCCCGGATCCCTTTATGCCCTTTATCGCCGCCAGCACCATTAAGACCGCTGGTGATCTGGAGAAGGCCAAACCGTTGACCGGCATGCAGCTCTTTGAGCCGGGGCAGTTAAATCTGGTGGGGATTTTATTTAACGGCCCTAAGGCTCTGGCCATGGTGCAGGATTCCACCAGTAAGGGGTATATAATAAAAAAGAATACTAAAATAGGACGACATGGAATCGTAACCGCCATCATGCCCAACGAAGTGGTGATTAAGGAATGGTTCCGGAAGTCCAACGGCAAAAAAATTTACAGAGATAACATAATGGTATTGAGAAAAGAGGGGGCAACTAAGTGAAAACCCTGATAAAACAAGGTATCAGTCTGACCATGATGATTTTACTGGGCTGGACTCTATCCTGGGCCGGTGATACGCCCGGCGGCAGCACCTATAAGATATCAGACCTGAGCTTAAAAAAGACGGATCAGAATTTTACGGTAACCATTAAGGGTACTGGTACACCAACCTTTACTACCTATCAGCTATTTGATCCCCTACGGGTTGTGCTTGATATAGCCAATGCCTCTTTAAGCGCCAGCCTTAAACTGCCTCTACAGGTTAATGAGTCGCCCGTTAAACAGATAACCGGGAAATTGTTAAGCGCCAAAAAACCGGTAATCGCCAAGCTGGAAATCCTCCTTGACCAGGACTGGCCCTATAAGATTGAACGGCAGGGTGACAATATAAGCGTCATACTCCAGGCCGTTGCCGCTCCGGCTGTTAGGCCCGTTTCTATCGTACCGGCGGCAGCGGTTTCACAAAAGACCAAATCTGAGGCCCCGATCAGGGGGGCTGCCGTGGCGTCAGAGAACATCCTGCGCGGCATTAAGGTGGAAAGGGATGGTAAGGCCCTCAAGGTTCTCCTGCGGACGGATCAGCAGATAAAGAGTTTTAAAAAGGTAAAATTACCTAAGAATAACCGGCGGCCGGATAGATTCTATCTTGATCTAACTGATATCAAGAGCCACGGTCTGGCAGCGGTCAAAAGAGTTAACATCGGCCCCCTGGCCCGGATCAGAACCGCTCCGAGAGGTAACGGGCTTCGCATAGTCTTTGACTCCGCCCTTGACCGTATGTTCCTCTATAAAGTCAGCAAGACCGACAAGGGGTTGCTGATTAAAATTACGTCTCCCCCCGAGCTGACTAAAAAAGCTGCTTCTCCGCCCGCTTCGGTTAAGGAAATCAGGAAGGCGGCTGCCGCTTCCACGGATACCATCGGTCGCCTGTTAAATAACCTGACCGCTGCTAAGAAGGTCAAGAAGAAGCCTGTTCCCCCTGCGCCTCAGCCTGCCGCTCCGGCTGACCATATCAAGGCCCAGCTGAAAAATGTCGGGATTAGTGGCGATGCCTTTGCCGATGCCGGTTACGACAAGCAAAAAATCTCGGTTGATTTTTACAAGATTGATCTCCACAACGTTTTTCGTCTCATTGGTGAAGTGAGCGGCTATAATATCGTGGTCGATGATTCGGTGAAGGGCTCTCTTACCCTGTCACTGAATAATGTCCCCTGGGATTTTGTCCTTGATGTTATTATGAACCTCAAGGATCTCCAAAAGGAAGAACGTTACCACACCATTGTCATTTCACCAAAATCCAAAAACTTTGTCTGGCCGGTGAGTAAGAATAAAACGGCTCTGCAGATGGAGGCCCCCTCCAATCAACTCCAGGTCAAGATCGACAAACAACTCTCCCAGCCGCCGGCAGCCATGGCGGCAGATACCTTCATTCGGCGCGGCGATCAACTATTGGCCGCCAATCACAACCAAGAGGCCCTGCGGCAATATGAGGCTGCCTTTGACAAATGGCCCCATAACGAGGAGCTGGCCCGCCGCATCTCGCATCTCTGCCTGACTAAGCTGGGATACAATCAAAAGGCGGTGGATTATGCCCTCCAGGCTCTGAAACTTAACCCTGTGGATCAAGAGGCCGCCCTCCAGGCCGCCATTGGTCTGGCCAACATGAAAAAGGCCAAGGCCCGGCAGTATTTTGAGCAGGCGGCAAGCGGCAGACGGCCGTCCAGAACAGCGCTGGTAAGCTATGCCTCCTATCTCGAAAACGAAAATGATCTGCCCCGGGCCCTGCATATTTTAGCCCGTTATGAAAATTTATACGGCTCTGATCTCAATACCATGATTGCCCAGGCCAGAATCTATGATAAGGAAAAACAGCCACAAAAGGCGGTGGAGGTCTATAAGTCAATTCTCTATTCCGGCTACGCACTTAATCCGGATATGATTCGCTATATTAAGGGCCGTCTGGCCATGAACGCCAAAAGATAACAACATCTGGAGCTATTACCATGCGCTATTACCCCACCTGGGACAATAAAAAATCCGCCGCTTTTTTCTTAAGCATTTTAAGTCTCGCCGTCCTCTTTTTTATGAGCGCCTGTGTCGCCACCCCGCCGCCGGAGAAGGTTGCGGCGAAGTTTATGGCGGAACAGACTAAAGGGGCCGTTAAGACCAATGCCAGGGCGGCGAAATCTGCCGCCGTCTATCAATTACCGGCCCGTTATCAAAAACCGTCCTATGTTCTTGATACCAGTACTACTATGCCAGGCCAGACTCATAGAATAGTGATCCCGGTGGGGGCCAGGATAACCCCCGCCACCCCCAAACCGTTGCGTCTCGTCATGCAGGAGCTGGCCAAACTTAAATCCATGAATGTGAGCTGGGCCAGCGATGTGGATAAGGGGGCTCTGGTTAATGTTACCATTATGCCTGAAGAGGATTTCTTTGAGGCCATTAACAACCTTCTGCGCCAGCTCGATTATTTCTCCGTAATTCAGGGCAACACCATCATTATTAAGCATAAGGCGACTAAAAGGTTTCATATTGCCATGCCCTTTATGGGTACCACCTATTCCACCGGTATAGGCGGCGATGTCCTGGGCAGTACCGAAGGCTCTAATATGAGCGGTACCCTGAATATGGCCAGTAAGGACAATAAGTTTGATATCTGGAAGAATATCCGTACCAATCTCGACAAAATACTGGAGATCTGGTCGGCGCCGACGCCAACCTCACAGGTTCCGGCAGTAACTCCGGCAACAGGTAGTACAGGCAGCGCGGCCGCCCAGCCTGTCCCGGCTGTCACTGCCCCCGCTCCCGATGCCGGCAAGGGCTATTATACCATTGACCAGCCCATCGGTCTGATTACGGTTACCGCTCCTCCCTCGCTTTTAAAGAAGGTTTCAAGCTATCTTGATAATCTGCGTCATGAATTATACCGCCAGATCTCCATTGAGGCCAAGATTGTTGAGGTTACCCTGACCAAAGATGATACCACCGGTATTAACTGGGATGATCTGCTGAGCAGCAGCTTTGGCTTTAATGTTGACTTTCAGAAAATGTCGCCAAGCTCCACCCGTGGGCAGTTTCTAACTATTAATAATAAAAGTTTTTCGTTGATTTTAGATGCCATGAAGCAGCAGGGTCATGTTGAGGTACTGTCCAGTCCCAAGATAAGCGTGATGAACGGCCAGCCAGCCATGCTCAGTGTTGGCCAGAATGTTAAATATGTCGATTCGGTAAGTTCCACCACCGACGGCACCACCGGCAGCGTTACCTATACGGTAAACACCGCCTCGGTTATGTCCGGCCTTGGAATGGGGGTAGTAGCCACCATTGGTGATAACAATGAGATTATCCTTTCTTTGACTCCGGTTACCTCTCAACTAAGCGAGCCCATTGAATATAAGGTCTTTGGCTCTAATCAGGTGGGACTGCCCAAGGTAAGTTTAAGAGAAATGAACACCATTGTCCGGGTAAAAAGTGGTGAAATGCTGGTGGTGGGCGGCCTCATTGATAACTCATCTTCATATTCAGATAATCATGTCTCCGTCCTCGGTAAGATTCCCGGTATCGGTAAACTTTTCAGAAACAACGGCACAGTGGTCACTAAAAAGGAATTGGTTATTCTTCTCCGGCCTCGGATTATCTCCATGTAAAGTACTCATGCACTTAAATTTCGCCCAGCTTTAAAATTCATTCCATTGTGGGGCTCATAAAAGAGCGCGTTTTTATAGAGGCTGGTTGGCTTACCTACTGGTTTCGTCCTGTGATCAATTACGCTTTGCTTTGAGCGGGTTTGGAGAAAATCATGGCTGAGAGCCTTTATATTGCGAGTCTGGAACCGAACAGCGGTAAACTGATAATTACCCTGGGCCTGATGGAGATGCTCTCCCGCCGGGTTGATCATCTTGGCTTTTTTCGGGCAATTTCATCCATGCCGCCGGATGAAGACACCCATATCCAGCTAATCTCAAGCCGTTTTAACATCGCCCTGCAACCGGAGCAGATGATCGGTGCTGCCTATAATCAGGCCAGGGCCTGGATTGCCGCCGGGGAAGAGAATCGTCTCTTCCGCGAAATTATCACCAAATTCAAGCAGGCGGAGGAACAATGTGATTTTCTGCTCTGCGAAGGGCCGGATATCAGCCGCCTGTCCGATATCTTTGACTACGATATTTCCATCCGTATCGCCAGGGAACTGGGTTCTCCCGCCCTCTATGTATCATCCGGATATGGGCTGACGGTTCCGGAACTGCTGGAAAATGTCCGTGTTGCCAGAGAATCTTTCCGGCAGCTGGAGTGTCCGCTGCTGGCGGTCATGGTCAACCGGGTCGATGAGACTGTTTTGCGCCAGGCGGAAGAGGAATTGCGTCAGCAGTGTGAGGCTGGTATTGTGATTGATCTGCTGCCCGAGGTGAAAAATCTTGGCAATCCGACCATGGAGGAAATTGTTGAGGCCCTGGGGGCTGAGTGGTTCAGCGGCCCCAAGGCCGGGTTGCAGCGTGATGTGCGTGATCTGAAAGTGGCGGCTATGGGCCCGGCTAATTTCCTGGATTTTATAAGAAAAGATGATCTGATTATCACCCCTGGCGACCGTTCTGATATCATTTTCACGACCCTGGGAGCCATCGCCTCCAGGAACTATCCTTCGCCTGTCGGTCTGCTCCTCTCCGGCGATCTGACGCCGGCCCCTTCCGTCATGCGGCTGCTTGAAGGCCTTGATGACCTCGTACCCATCTACCGTGTTCCCACTGATACTTACCGCACCGCTATTCATGCCGCTGCCGTGCGGGGCCGGCTGCGCCCCAACTATGAGCGTAAAATCGCGCTGGCCCTTGGTATGTTTGAAGCCAATGCCGATATCCCGGCCCTGGAAGAAAAAATCCGCTTTCCCGCCTCTCCCACCATGTCGCCGCTGATGTTTGAATATACCTTGTTTCAGCGGGCCAGGGAAAACCGTAAGCACATTGTACTGCCTGAAGGAGAGGATGACCGCATTCTTCAGGCCGCTGAAATACTGCGGCTGCGCGATGTGGTAAATCTGACTATCCTCGGGGATGAAAAGAGACTGCGCTCCAGGGCCGCGACCCTTGGCCTGAAACTGGCTGGAATTACAGTTATTAATCCTAAAAAATGCAGTTTTTACGAGGAGTTTGCCGAAACCTTTTACGCCTTGCGCCAACACAAGGGTGTTACCATGGATATGGCCTTTGACGCTATGAGCGATGTCAGCTATTTCGGCGCCATGATGGTCTATAAGGATATGGTCGACGGCATGGTGTCCGGGGCGGCTAATACCACGGCCCATACCATTAGGCCGGCCTTTCAGCTTATCGGCACCCCGCCTGATGTCCTGCTGGTCTCCTCGGTTTTTTTGATGTGCTTAGAGACCAGGGTGCTGGTCTATGGCGACTGCGCGGTTAACCCCGATCCCAATTCCGAGCAGCTGGCCGAAATCGCCATCAGCTCTGCCAAGACGGCTGCAATGTTCGGCATTGACCCTCTGGTGGCCATGCTCTCTTATTCCAGCGGCACTTCAGGGGCCGGCACGGATGTGGATCTGGTGCGCCGGGCCGTGGCTATTGCCCGGCAGCGCAGGCCTGATTTGCGGATTGACGGGCCGATGCAGTACGATACCGCCATTGATCCCACGGTGGCCGGGAAAAAAATGCCGGCCAGCGCCGTGGCCGGGCGGGCCACGGTCTTTATTTTTCCGGATCTTAATACCGGCAACAACACCTATAAGGCCGTGCAGCGTTCCTCCGGAGCGGTGGCCATTGGCCCTGTTCTGCAGGGCTTAAAAAAGCCGGTTAATGATCTCAGCCGCGGCTGCCTGGTCACGGATATTGTCAATACGGTGGCCATCACGGCGATTCAGGCCCAGGAGGCGGGAAAAAAGGCATAGCTGCGGCAGGCTGATATTATGTAAATAGGTTACACCCTGGGTCTGGTAACTATTCAGCGTAATGCCTAAAAGTAACAATAACCACCGGAGTGTAACTGTTCAGCAGTGCTCCAGGTTCGTTCATTCGGGATTTCGAAGCATACTTTGGTATTCGAGAAGTTCCGAATGGACGAAGATGGGGTGCTGCTGAATAGTTACTTTATAAGTTAATTAATTGAGAGTGCGATAATCTCCATCTTATGATTTATTTCAGGATGCTCCGGCGAAGGCCCCTCGGTCTGGATGATAAAACTACCCGCAATACCATGTTCTTTCGCGCAGCGGCGGCCATAGGCCGTCCAGTCATGTGGATGCTCCTCTTCCAGAATCGGATATACCCCGTAGGAGAACATAAGCTCACGACAGGTTTTTTCAGATGAACTCACGGCCAGTATCCACTTCGGCAACCTGAATCTGGTCAGACTTCTGGCTGTAGCGCCGCTGGCGGTTGGTGCCAGAACCGCAGCCGGTGAATCAATTTTAGCCAGAATATTTTCAATACTCTCGGCAATGAGATCAACACCATTGGGGAAATTTTCTCCTGCCGGTAGTTTCAAGGCAGCGTCAAAGTTATGCCGGCCTCTGTGCGGTTCAGTGGCCGCAGCAATCCTGGCCAGCATCTCTACGGATTCTAAGGGATAATCACCCATGGCCGACTCTTCCGACAGCATGACACAGTCGGTGCCGTCAAGAATGGCATTGGCCACATCGGTGGCCTCTGCCCTGGTTGGCCGGCGGTTATGGGTCATGGATTCGATCATCTGGGTGGCGGTAATCACCGGCCGGCCGAAAAAGTTGGCCCTGGCGGTAAGGAACTTCTGCTCTACGGCAATCCGCTCAATGGGAATCTCCACCCCGAGATCACCTCTGGCCACCATTATACCGTCGGCAACTGCCAGGATTTTATCGATTTTTTCGCTGACCCCCGCCCGCTCGATCTTGGCGATAATAAAGGGGGTAAATCCCATTTCAGTTGCCGCTGCCCGGACATCTTCAATATCCTGCGCCGTACTGACAAAGGACTGGCTGACAGCGTCCACCCCGTTTTCCAGGGCAAAGCGCAGGCAGTCACGGTCACGGGCGGTAAAGGCGCTGATTCCCAGATCAATTCCGGGAATATTCACCCCCTTTCTTGATTGCAGACGGCCGCCGACCATAACGGCGCAGTGAATATCCCGGCCCTCGACCCTGTCGACCCGCAACTGAATAAGGCCGTCATTTAAAAAGATAGTATCATCTTTTTTCACCACTCCGGGCAGCTCTTTCATACTCACGGACACTCGCTCCCTGCTGCCGATAATCTCTTCCGTGGTCAGGGTGAAAGGTGAGCCCTTGGCAATGGTTATGGGTTCAGGCAGGGTGCCTATCCGCATTTTAGGCCCTGGCAAGTCGGCCATGATGGCGGCCCGCCTGCCGGTTTTCTCTGAGGCGGCCCGAATCTTTTTAATCACCTCACCATGACCGGCGAAATCACCATGGGAAAAATTCAACCGGGCAACATTCATTCCCGCTTTGAGCATCCGCTCAATCATCTCATAGGAGTCAGAGGCCGGGCCAATAGTACAGACAAGTTTTGTTTTATTAGTTGGTAATCTTTTCATGTTGCGTCCTTTATTTTGTTCTCTCAACGGCAGGCATAGCTTACGCCTCGTCAAGGTCGCATCAACTGTTAACCTGACCGCGATATATTGGCAGGCTGCCCCTGGCGGGCAAAACTGCTACAGGGGCAGGCTGCTGATAAGATCCAGCAGGCGTTTGGAGTAGCCAGCTTCATTATCGTACCAGACCTGTAGTTTGACCATCCGCTCCTGGACGACCCGGGTGGAAAGGCCATGCAC
>CAZZJP010000015.1:0-20978 GCA_964654555.1 uncultured Desulfobulbia bacterium | reverse complement strand
ACAGTTACAGTTCATAGTTTAGGGCAGGTTATCCGCCTTAGCTAAATAGTTACCTGAACAGTTACAATCAATTCGAAATTATAAGTGGTGATTGAGATGGCAACCGCAAAAGGAGCCAATAAGGTTCCTGACCTTGAGCAACAGATAAAATTCCTCCAGGGTATTGATTTTTTTAATAATTTCGATGACCACGAACTGCGCCAGCTCCTTGGGGTCTGTAAAATATTAAGGGTTAAAGCAGGGCAGTATATTATCAAGGAGGATACCATGGAGCGGGTATTCTACATCCTGCTCAAAGGTGAGGTGTCGGTGGTCAAGTCCGTGGCCCATAAAAAACGCCGGGCCGTGGAGCTAACAAGATTAAAGGCCGGGGCCTGTTTCGGTGAAATGTCCATGGTGATGGATATTAAACGTACTGCCGGAGTAATAACCAGGAGCAATAGTTTTATATTGGTTATTAATCCGGAGGTTATTAGTTCGTCCAATGTTTTTCTACAGCTCAAATTTTATAAACGCTTCTGCGAAATACTTGTGGGCCGCCTGATTATTGCCAATGAGCGCTTGGCCGGCCTGGAAAATAATATTGACCTGAAGACCCTTAAAGAAATTGATTTGCCCGCCGAAGACCGGCAGCCCGAAATTACTTCCAAACCGGACGCGGTAAAGAAGCAGCCGGCGGGACAACCAGTTACGACCCAGGCAAGTTACGATGAATTACCGCCGCTGCCTGCCAAAAAAGACCGCATCGTCCGCAGCCGCATGCAGAGGCGTTTAAGCGCCGTCCTTGATCTGCCCTTTAATCCGGCCGTTGCGGCTATTCTGAAGCCTATGCTAAGCGGCAAGGTCGATAATACCAGAGTGCTGGCTGATTATATTCAGCTCGATCCGGTTCTGACCTGTAAAATATTACAGATTGCCAACTCCTCCTTCTTCCGGCGAACCGCTCCGGTGGGAACTGTCCCCCATGCCATGATTACGGTGGGAATTCGTCATATTCAGGAAGCCATCAGCGATATAATTTCTCTCGCTGATACCCCTAAGGCCTTCAGCGGCTTTCGCAAGATTGCCTCTCGATTCTGGCGTCATTCGGTGGCGGTAGCAAGAATAGCCGTGCTGTTGGCCGAATCCATCCGCGTCTCCAGCTCGGCTGATATATATCTGGCCGGTCTTACGCATGATTTAGGTATTATCGGCCTTGATCTCATCGAACCGGCGGTTTATCCCCATATCGAAGATCCATCCTCGGAGATTGCCACCAATTTTCTGCAGGCCGAAACAACCTATGTTGGTATTGATCACGGCCAGGCCGGATTCTGGCTCGGCGAGAGTCTTGGCCTGCCGGAGGTCTATCTTAATGTGATGCGTCTGCACCATTCACCTGATATGGCCCGCTCCCACAGCCTGATTATTGCCCTGATCCATTTAGCGGATCTATTCGCCTCCCATCATGGTTATGGCTTTGAGTTCAGCGATGTTGCAACTGATAAGATCGCAAAATCATTTGCCTGGATATTAATTCAGGAGAAACACCGGCCATTCATGGATGTAAATCTCCCTGATTTCATTGAACAATTTGACGAGGAATTAAACAAGACCTGGACAAATGTTACCAAGGGCTTAAATTTTTAGGCTGATTGGAGTATTACGATACGCCCCAAGGCAGGAACGGGAATCAGTCTTTGTAGTGGATTAATTTTTAATTTGTTTTCTTTTCGCCTCTTACCCCGATTACTATCACCTCAAGGGGAATCTGAACCGCCGCGTTTTTTAAGGCGGACTGGACGATATTCCTCATATTCTGGCAGCATGGTACCTCCATTATGGCAATGGTTATTGATTTTATGGCCGCCCCGGCAAATATTTCGCTTAATTTCTGGATATAGGACTCGACATCATCAAATTTCGGGCAGCCCATTAATACTACCCGCCCCGGTAATAAATCCTGATGAAAACCAGCATAGGCGACGGTGGTGCAATCCGCGGCGATCAGCAAATCGGCGTTCCGCAGAAAAGGGGCATCGGGCGGCACGAGACGTATCTGCACCGGCCAATGGCTTAGAGCCGAACCGCTTATGCCTATAGGCTGATTGGCTTGCTGGCAGGGGGTTTGGGGCTGGAAGCTCTGGAGGTTGGCCGATGGGCAGCCGCCGCCCTTTTTCTGGGAACGCACCAATTCCTCAACCGCCGCCTCATCGAAGTCATCGGCCTGCCGCTCCTCAATCTGGAGAGCACCGGTAGGGCAGCCGGCAAGGCAGGCTCCCAGTCCGTCACAATATTTCTCGGCAATGAGCCGGGCCTTACCGTCAATAATCCGCAGGGCGCTTTCAGCGCAATCCACAATACATTGCCCGCAGCCATTGCATAAATCTTCATCTATTATAATAATTTTTCTGGCTATCTTCATCTCATCTCCCATCGTTAGAGATCCATGGATTTTACCATGAGTCCCGCTATATATAATATCACCCTTATGGTTTACGCCAGAGCCTGACGAACCAGGCGTAGATTCAAATCTTCCTCACCGACTGGCCCCTGATATTCAAGGAGGGCGCTGATCTCATTTCTTAATCCTTCATTAGCCCCGAAATGAGTCATAATGCTTTGGCCCAACTCAGCGGCACTGCCTGACGTCGCCTCGGCCAGTATCTGAAAATAAGCACTCAGGACAATAACCGCTTTATTACTGCCCTCATTCTCTGCTGCCAGTTCAGCCGCCCGCCGTGCCGCCCGGCCGGCCCGGCCAATGGCCTTAAAATCATCGCCCAGGCGCCGCTTTATCTCAGCGCCGGTATCGGAAATGAGCTTTTCCTGCTTTTTGGCCAGAAGTTCCGGCGGTAGCTGGCCAAGACATTGTTCAGCGTAGGGACAGTATGCGGCGCAGCCAAAATCCATCCGGGGATTAAAGACCTCATTGCCGCAATTCTTACAACGCCGCTTGCTGTCATCCTTAAAAAACTCCAGCATATGCCCGCATTTCGGGCACTTATATTCAAAAACCGCTGCCCCATCCCAAAAACGGCTGTCTTGTCCAGGACATTGCATTTATTACTCCTTAAATAGATAAGCGGCACAGCCCGGCTGGACTGTGCCGCGTTTTAATAGACAGTTATACCGGATGCTTAAACTATCCCAATATAGCCCGCATATCATCAGTTGGATTGGTAATCGGTTTAACCGCGAAATTTTGAACCAGCACATCCAGAACATTGGGGCTGATAAAGGCTGGCAAACTGGGTCCTAAACGGATATCCTTGATGCCGAGATGGAAGAGGGTAAGTAAAATTGCCACAGCCTTCTGCTCGTACCAGGAGAGTACCATGGACAGGGGCAGATCATTCACCCCGCAGTCAAAGGCCTTAGCCAGAGCCACGGCAATCTGAATAGCGGAATAGGCGTCATTGCACTGACCAATATCCAGCAGCCGCGGAATACCGCCAATGGTGCCAAGATCCTTATCAAAGAAACGGAATTTACCACAGGCCAGGGTAAGGACAAAACAATCCTTCGGCACCTGCTCAACAAACTCGGTATAATAATTACGTCCCGGCTTGGCGCCGTCACAACCGGCCACCAGGAAGAAGTGCCTGATATCCTTGTTCTTGACCCCCTCCACAATCTTGTCGGCCACCGATAAAACGGTATTTCTGGCGAAACCGGCCATGATTGTCCCCTTATCGGTATCCTCGGTAAAGCCGGGCAGTTCCAAGGCCCGGTTAATAGCCGGGGTAAAGTCCTTATCAGCGATATTAACCACCCCGGGCCAGGCCACCAGGCCGGTGGTAAAGATATTGGCCATATATGATTCTTTAGGCTTCTGAATACAGTTGGTGGTCATGATAATGGCACCGGGGAATTTATCAAATTCCTTATGCTGATTCTGCCAGGCAGTACCATAATGGCCATGGAGATGGGCGTATTTTTTCAAGCCCGGATAGGCGTGGCAGGGCAGCATCTCACCGTGGGTATAGACGTTAATCCCCCGGCCCTCGGTCTGCTTTAAAATATCCTCCAGATCCTTCAGATCATGGCCGGAAACCAGAATAGCCTTGCCTTTTTTGGCCCCGAGAGAAATCTCAGTGGGCTCAGGATGACCATAGGTTCCGGTATTGGCGGCATCCAGGAGTTCCATGGCCCGCAGATTGGTAGCCCCACACTTCAAGACCATGGCAACCCAGTCCTCAAGACTGATATCGTCCCGCAGGGTTGCGGCCAGCGCCTCCTCAATAAAGGCGTAAACCGCGTCATCTTCCTGGCCCAGAATACGGGCGTGATCGGTATAAGCAGCCACCCCTTTCAAGCCGTAAACCAAAATCTCCTTGAGAGACAAAATATCGTCTTCCTCTATTTTCTGGCCCTGGGCATGCCAGTTAACAGCTTCGCCCTGCTTCACCATGGCGTCATGGTCGGCAGCCGGAGTAAAGGTAACAGCAGCAGAGTTATTATCGACCTTGCCGCCGGCAGCCGCAACCTTCTCCTTCATGCTCTCACGAAGCGCAACCGCTTTTTTTATCAGGGGGATTAAGCGCTCATCATCGAAATTCACATTGGTCAGGGTGGAAAATACCGCCTCGCAGACAAAGAGGTTCAACTCGGAATCCACCACCCCAGCCGCACGGCCGGCCACAGCATAAACGCTCAGCCCCTGAAGAGCGTGAATCAACAGATCCTGAAGAGCGGCAGTTGACGGGCCCTTGCCGCATACTCCAATCTTGGTACAACCGATTCCCTTGGCAGTTTGTTCACATTGATTACAAAACATTTTTTTCTCCTCTATGTTTAAATTGTTCCCGGCCTTGAATAATCAAAACCAGGCATTTTTGTGTCTCTGTTTAAGCATTGACACACCAATAAGCATCAAACTTGATTTTTAAACTACTGCGGATAGCAGGTAGAAACATTGACTTAAATCAAGACAAGAAAAAATAATTTTTTGTGGAACTCCCTCCTCAGGGCCTGGCCCTCATCCCATACAAATACCAATTTCACGGGCGGTTTGCAGTTTATCATCATTTTTGTCAACTAACTTACGGATTCTGGTGGCCTCCTCCAGGGTAACCTTCTGCATACCGCCATTAACCAAAGCCACCATATGACCGAACATACCGGCCTCGGCCATCCGCACCGCCGCCGCTCCGAAACGCAGGGCGAGTAAGCGGTCAAAGGTCGTTGGTGAACCACCGCGCTGGAGATGACCAAGCACCAGAGAACGAACATCCTTATCCGTCCGTTCCCTGATTTGCTGGGCCACCCAGTCGCCAATACCGCCGAAGAGTACCTCTTCCCTGCCAACTTCACAGCTACCCTTCTGACAAATGACATCAGAATCCATGGCTCTAGCGCCCTCGGCCACTACCACAATGGCGTAATGCTTACCATGCAGATCGTTGTCGGCAATTTTCTCACAGACCTTGGCCAGGTCAAAGGGGATCTCCGGAATCAAAATGATATCGGCACAGCCGGAGATCCCGGAATTTAAGGCAATCCAGCCCGCCTCCCGGCCCATAACCTCGACCACCATAACCCGGTCATGCGATTTGGCGGTGGAATGGAGCTTATCGAGGGCCTCGGTGGCAGTGGAGACGGCGGTATCAAAACCAAAGGTAAGCTGAGTGGCATAGAGATCATTGTCAATGGTTTTGGGAACACCTATCACCGGCATCCCCTTTTCCTCCTGAAAACGACGGGCAATTTCAAGACTACCGTCACCACCCACCGCGATATGACACATAAAGCCCATGCGGGTAAAATTCTTCATAATCCTGTCCGACATATCACAGATCTCTGTTTCACCGGCCAGATTTTTCACCGGCATGGCAAAGGGATTACCCTTATTGGTAGAACCCAGGATGGTACCACCCTGGGTGGTAATATCAATCACACTCCGCGGGGTCAGCCGTACCAGTTCATCCGCGTCAATCAGCCCCCTATAGCCGCACCGGCTACCGTAAACCTCCCACCCCCTTAATTCGGCTGACATAACCACCGCATATATTACCGCGTTAAGCCCAGGAGCGTCACCCCCGCCTGTTGAGATAACGAGTTTTTTCATAATTACCACCCATTTTTATTTTACTACATTTTACTCAATTTCTTACCGTGTCGCAGCTACAACTGCAACTGCTGTTATTATCTCACAGCCTGATATTATTTACTATTTGTTTATAGTAACTATTCAGCCGCACCCAATCCGGAGTCTTGCAAGCTCGCTTACCTGCGGTTGATAATGCCGCCCAGCATACGTATGTATCGAAGTCTCACTTCGTTTGCTATCTGCTGAACAGCATTATCAACCACATCTCAGGCATATCCAGAGTCTGCGCTTTCCTGAACAGTTACAATTCTGGGGTTATTGTTACTTATCCATCTTTATCTGCCATTCACGAAAGGCAGTCATAATCCCGGCGCATAGCAACTACACCGCCAGACAAGTTGTTTTAGAACCAGCGTCCCTTTGCCGTCCGTCCCAAAACAATATACTGACAGCTGTGATTATTCTTTAAAAAGTCTATAAGATCCTTAAGATATCTACTAAAAGCAGATGTACCTGCAACACAAAAGAAGAGTAGGATAAACACGAGACCTACCCGTCTTTGCCCCTCTTCCAGGCCTTAAATCTGTGCCGAAATTCACCGCTGATTCATAAAGAAATTAAGCCATGATGAAGTTTTGTTAAGGCTCCAGTCCCGGGGCGGGGCAATAATGTTCTTCGCGAAAGACAGGCCGTGGGCCGTCAGGCGCTCATAAACCAGTACCCAGAAACAGCGTTTGCGGCCGGGATAAACCTCGCACCAGCCATCCCGGCTGCCGCCGCAGGGGCCGTTTAACATATATTTGGCACAGCCGGATTGGGGGCAGAGATAGGCCAGATCCGACAGACGGCAATCGCCGCAGTTCTGGCAGTCAAAGATAATCAGTTTGATGATATGTTCAATATTGGCGAGTACCTTTTCGCGACCACCGCTTTCCATGCTAAGACAAATTTTACTGGTGGGACGGTAGAGGGCGCCGCCGGGATCAAAAAAGGTCTGGTGGACAAAGTGTGACAAACGGTAGGATAAGGGCAGGGGCGGCAGCGGCAGTTTATCTAAACCGGCCTCAAGATTAAGATTGAGACCGGTCTGCGGATCAGATTCGAAGAAATAACAGCCATCGGCCGGCCAATAGGAAAGATCGGGAATCAGGCTTCGCCAGTCAGCGGCCATTCTTGCCGCCTCGTTTATTACCAAATCCAGATCAGCAAAGGTCAGGCCCGGACCGCCTATATGGGCACCGGCGTACCCCAAGCCTTGCAGAATGGCCAGTAATTTGGCGCCTCTCAGCAGACGGGCTCCTTTGCCCCTGTCAGCGGAATTTGCTTCGCGGCGCATATCATTATAAAGACTCTCGGTGATAACACAACCCGGAACTTCGCCTCGGTACATGAGACCAGCCACCTTCATATTGGGGATAAAAACATTACCCAATACAGGCAAGTCTAAACCGGCCAGCCGCATATAAAGAAGAACTTCTTCAAATTTACGGGCATCAAAACCCAGCTGAGTAATTATATAATCCGCTCCAGCCGCGGCTTTGCGGTGAAGCTTCATATATTGGAACAGCAGTTCCTGGGGCAGGAATTTAAAAGGTGAGACAGCCACCCCCTTTAAAAAGCTGGTGGGTTGAAAGGTCATATCTTTATTCCTGGTCAGACATTCAGTCTGGCCGGTATTCATCTGGCTGATGAGATCAAGGGCCTGAACAGAATCCAGGTCAAATACCGGTTTGGGTTTGCCGCAATAACCATGCTGTGGGTAATCGCCGGAAATAACTAACAGATTCTGGAGACCGGCTCGATCCCAGCCGAAAAGCAGGCTCTCCATCTGGTTGCGGTTTTTGTCCTTACAGGAAAAATGACTTATAACCGGCAGCCCCATAGCCTGAATCTCTATCCCCAAGACCTCTGGCGACAAAGCGGGATGGCCGCCAGCGTTTTCAGTTATACTCACCGCCCGCAGCCGCCCGTCAGCCGCGGCCTGCCGGGCCAGCTTCAGAATACGGTTCTGCCCGTGACCATGACCGGCCCGGTTGGGCACCAGCTCAAAGGTCAGAGTGAATTCAGCCGGATTGTATAATGATTTCTTAAAGATCATCAGAAAAATAGTGGATAAAGACGATATGGCCGCAGGAAGCTTACGCCCCACCCTGTCCAGGGCTTTCAAGGCCGTATTTATCGGCGTAACCGCGGGGGGTTATCATGAAATCCTGCCAGCGGAAGGTCTTGGAATTACCGATAATAACCGTGGACTGCATACCAACCTCAGCATCCGCCATTTTATTTAAGCTGGTGATGGTTATTTTTTCATTTATCCGGCTGGCAGCGGTGACAATCCCCACCGGGGTCGCAGGGCCGCGGTGAGCCATGATTAATTCCTGAGCCCGGTTTAAGTGATGACGACGTTTTTTTGACCTCGGATTATAGAGGACGATTACAAAATCAGCCTCGGCCGCTGCTGAAAGACGTTTTTCAATAAGGGGCCATGGGGTAAGAAGATCTGAGAGGCTGACGGCGGCGAAATCATGCATAAGCGGCGCCCCCAGACGGGCGGCACAGCTGTTCAAGGCCGCGAGTCCAGGCACCACCTCTATATTGATTTCACTACGGCTGCCGGCAGCCAATTCGAAAACCAGACCAGCCATGGCGTAAATCCCAGGATCTCCACCACAGATGAGGGCTGTCTTACGTCCCTCTTCGGCCAGGCCCAAGGCCTTGCGGCAGCGCTCTACCTCCTGCATCATAGTCGAGGATAATACCTCTTTACCCTCTAACAGCTCGGGAATCTGCTCAAGATAGGTTTGATAACCAATTATTATATCGGCTTCAAGAATGGCCTTTTGGGCGGCAGCTGTTATGTGCTCAGGACTACCGGGGCCGGTGCCGATTACTGACAATTTACCATTATTTTTAGCTTTATTCATTTTTCCTGGTTGTTTTTTTATGATAAAGAATTGGTAACTATTCAGCAGCACCCCATCTTCGCCCATTCGGAGTCTTCGCTTACCTAGGCCTTCTCGAATACCAAAGTATGTTTCAAATGCCTAAATGAACGAGGTAAGCGCAGACTCCGAGCTGGAGCACTGCTAAACAGTTACGTTCTGGGATTATTGTTACTTTTAGGCACCACGCTGAATAGTTACAAGAATTGTAAAATAGCTTTTAGCAAGATTATTCGAGGGCTGAAAAAAACAAAAAAACTATTTCAGCCCTTTTCGTAAAGATAATTTTAAGCCAGACAAAAACAGCCGGTTTGCGGCGGAGTTAAAGCCGGCCAGAATATTATAAAAATGGCGGATAGCGTTTGCGGCTCATTAAAGTCTAAAGTCATACCCTTAACGTCGGTCATTGAGGTTTAGAAACGTAACCCAGACGGTAATTGTTAAGAGCTGTTTAATAAAAATTTTTCTTCAATTCTTCGACTTACATTAGTTCTTGTCGCCTGAATTACCAGTGTTGCCGATGTATTACGATTTGTAAAGGTATCCTTTGGAATGGTTATCTTAAACTGTTCAATAGTAAGCGAATTAGCACTGCCGTCCCATCCAGTCCCGCCGTCGTGAGTTAAAATTCTCAATTGAGCGGCTGATTCTGCTGAATATAAGGCCTGCGCCCATAGATATTCTTCTGCCGATTCAGTTGAACCCAGTGTAGTGAATTTTGCTATCAAGGTGCCGAACATCCCCAGGATAACAATAACAAATATAGCCACAATCAGGCCAAAACCTTTTTGATTACCTATGATTTTTAAAAAGAATGCCATATTTTTGTTTCAAGGACTTCCATTAAAAATTACATCGCACCGCGGTAAAATAGAACTTTTCGCCGGTGGAAGAGGTAACGGTAATTACAATGAGCTTGGTGTCTGATGTATTGCTTAAACTAAGGGTATTATGGTCTATAGCAGCCGTGGTGCTGGCAATATAGCTGACTTGTACGCTACGCTGATAACCTGTCAGCGTGAAAGAGTTATTATCCTGATCATGGAAAACTCCCGTTGTTTCGGAATAACCGTTATAATCATCAACATCGTTAAAAAGTTGCCGGGAGGTCTCCCCCGCTTCAGGGCCTAAAGCAGCATAGGATGTTGCCGCCGGCGCACTGGGAACACGTACAGACTCGGCAGTCTTGAGGGGGCCGCCGCCAGCAGGGGTGTTGTTATCCCACTTTTTCGCCAGAATTTCGTCCATAAGCGACTGCCCCAGATTAACGGCTCTGATACGAACCAGTGGATCAGGGCTGTGAGCTATTGAACTAAAAAAGGGCAGGAGAATCATAGATGAAAAACCAAGAATGACAATGGTTATGACCATCTCGATCAGGGTAAACCCGGATTGGCAGATATGGCTTGTTGGTTTACGGGGCAACATTAAATATCGTCTATTTTTTCCTGTACCATAACCTGGTATCTGAACCTGATATTCCAAGAATCATATCTTTCAAATTCCGGCCGCATTGAATACAATATCCAGGATAGTTATTTATGTCATAGTTGCCGGAACTGACAATCTCAGATGCGAGGTGGGATAATAATGTTTTTTGCAATAAATTTGTTTCTTTTACGGGGGCGAATCGGTATGTTTCATGGGTAAAGCCGTACCGTTCATCAAAAATTAACAGTTCTATTTTATTAACTTTTTCCATGGCGGAGAAATGGGCGTATTGGGGCTTTTTCGCTTCAAGCTCCGCTTTTTTTATCCAGAGCCAAAGAGAGGCGTTTATCACCTCAAGGCCGTGTTTATGCAACATCATATAAGACCATAAGGAATAATGCTCCAACTCTATATATCGCAGGCTTGCAGGGCCGTTATTGCTTTTTACGGTGCAGCGGATTAATTTCTGGCTGTTCGGGGGAGTGGTTGACAAATCCATTGAATTTCTCGTCTGTTAAAAGTTGTAAACCAATTAAACAGGTCAGTACTTGTTTTGACGGCAAAAAATCCCGTTGTTTAATCAGGGGGCAGCACATGCCCTTAAAAATCGACCAGGCACTTTTAGCAGTTTACCATAAAATATCAGTAACAGCCATGCCCGATCACCAGGGTACAACGAAACATGAAAGTCGTGGCAAGGCCAACACCCTTGGCAGGTGACTTTCATATAAATGTCCGGTTAAGAACCCGCATTGATCTTATCAAGAAAAGCAGGCTGAAGTATCACGGCTTATATGCTTTTCAGTAAACTGCAACCTGGAAACCAATATGGTTAATGAAAATCCTAAACAGTTTAATGGCATTTTTTTTAAATCTCCAACGGGATTCTCTTTAGTTGAACTTATTTTGATTATTGTACTGCTTGGAATTCTGTCGGCTGCCGCCTATATTAAGTGGCCAGTAGGTCTGAATAATAGAGCCGCTGTGCTTGAGTTAATGCGGGTAATCCGTTACACCCAGCACGCGGCAACAACCAGAGTCTACGATCCAGCTCATATATTAAGGCTGAAAATAAACGCTGACAAATATACCATAACAGATGGCACAACAGCTATTTCAGCAGAATTTAACAATCAATACCTACTTGGTGATTCCAGTATTACCCTTACCGGGATAACCCTTTATTACAACGGCCTTGGAGAACCGGTCAATAGCAGCGGTGTAGTTTTAAATTCCATTACCTCCCCTTCTTTTACAGTGAATGGTACCTCGTACCTGACGGTATGTCCACAAACCGGCTATGTTCTGGAAGGATCGACATGCCCATGAAATCAATACATAATATTTCTAAGCATCCGCCTGGTTTTACTCTTATTGAGTTGATCATTATCATTGTGATCCTTGGTATCTTCGGAACTATGGGAGCTGATTTTATCAGCAAGGCCTTTAAAGGTTTTCAAGCGGCCAACAGCAGAATGGAAATATTCGAAGAGGGCAAAGCGGCTATGACCAGGATGGAACGAGAGATAAATAATGCCATTCCCAATGCTGTCATAGTAACAACGGTGTCTGGCGGCGAGGAGCTGAGAATCGGGGTTATAGATGACAACATCATGGTCTCTGACAATGTCACTGGTCATTACATAGAGTCTCCGCCAACTAATAAGATTACTGATGACACAGGCGGCCTTGAGGCTGGGGTTATTGTGTCCATCAACAACACGAAATGGGACACTTTTGCCAGCCCGGTTACACTCGACCGGAGACTCTATAAAATAATCGCAAAGACCGGCAGAGAAATGACCCTGGATCGTACCATACCGCCGGATTCCCGCTCACCCAGTAAGCGGTTTTACGCGGTTGATAAGGCGATAAGATATTACTATGATTCTGCTTCGGCCCAATTAAGACGTTCTGAGATTTCCATTAACGAGATAAATATCCCTCTTGATGATACCGCCTTTGTGGCTGTAACCGGCTACCCGCTGGCCACAAATGTCTCTAACCTGATCTTTCATTATACCCCGGGAACACCGTCACGTAACTCGGTGGTCACGGTAAGTTTTGAAATTACCAAAAATAACGAGAAAATCCGGTTTAACAAGGATCTTCATGTCAGAAATACCCCATAGTTTTCCAAGACAATCAGAGACGAAATGATTTTCACGAAAAAAACTCGTGGAAAATTCATCTCCCTTGGTAAAGAAAAAAATGTAATCTGTCTCCCGATATAAAAGCGCCAATCAGACGCCATTCTCTCAGGTATCTACTGAATTTATAACCTCCCGAACCTTGAGGCGCAGTTCCCGGGGAGAAACAGGCTTGGCAATAAAATTAAAGTTACTCTGCACAATGCCTTTGTCTATGATGATATCTGCCGTATAACCGCTCATAAACAGCACCTTAACTGTGGGCCTTATCTGCCGAATCGAATTACAGGCATCCTTACCACTTCTCCCAGGCATAATCACATCAAAAAGCAGGAGATCTATATCGTCACCGTACTCGGAAAACTTGCGGACAGCATCCTCACCGTCCACCGCGGCTATGACTCTATAGCCCGCCCCTTCTAGTACCAGAGTTAACAGTTTACGGGCTTCAGGATTGTCCTCAGCGAGAAGAATGGTTTCAGTTCCCTTTAAGGCCGGAGTAACAGTTTTGCACTCTGCTGGAATTTGGCCTTCCTGCGAGGCCAGCAAAGGCAGATAAATTTTGAAGGTCGTGCCCATACCTGTCTCACTGTATACGGTAATCTGGCCTTTATGCTGTTTGATGATCCCATAGACAATGGAAAGCCCCAACCCCGTCCCCTTGCCAACAACCTTAGTCGTAAAAAAAGGTTCGAAAATCATCTGCCTGGTCTCCTCATCTATTCCCTTACCAGTATCGCTCAGCGATATCAGGGCGTAAGCCCCAGGCCCCTTCAGTTCATGAAGCCCGGCATCATGCTCGTCTAATTTTACAACGCCGGTGCCAATGGACAATGTTCCACCCCGTGGCATGGCGTCCCTGGCATTGGTACAAAGATTCATGAGTACCTGCTCAATCTGACCGGGATCAACCATGACAAATATTTTCCGGGCACTGTAATTAATCTTGATGGTTATATCTTCACCAATGAGCCTCAACATCAGTTTGTGTATACCGCCAATCAAACTATTCAGCTCAGTCTTTTTCGGGCTGAGGCGCTGTTTACGACTAAAGGCGAGAATCTGGCGAGTCAGATCAGCGGCCCGTTCCGCCGATCTAAGAATAGGATCAATAAGGGGCTTAAGGTCACTTTTTTCACCCACCATCTCCGCCAGCAAATTACCATAGCCCATGATGGCAGTGAGAATGTTATTAAAATCATGGGCAATCCCCCCGGCGAGATGACCGACAGCCTCCATCTTCTGAGACTGCCGGAGCTGAGCCTCAAGGCGCTTCCGATCAGCGATGCCGTTCCACTCGCGAATTGCCCGCTCCGATATCCTGGCCATCTCCGCCATCATGTCCGGAGATTTAACTACATAATCCAAAGCTCCCAGCCGCATCGCCTCCACCGCCCAGGCCTCATTACCAAAGCTGCTCATAATGACGACCGGATATAGAGCAGCGCCATCCTCACCCCGGCTGATCATGGCAATGCCATCGCCGTCGGGCAGCTTCCAGTCTGAGATAACCAGATCAGGTTTCTGGCCTTGAACCTTTTCCAGCCCTTCGGCCAGGGTTCTGGCCCGCTCAAGCTGATATGTTTTGCCGCTTTCCGCCTGACGGTCAAAACCACGTTTAATCAGTTCAAAATGGTCGTCTTCATCTTCGACGATCAGCACTCGCGTAACATTCATATATTTACCTTATGGATTAAAGGCCTGTAAAACATGCTTAGGACTTGTTCCTCAATAACCTTTACATCCTGCTTGTCTTTTTTGCCATCCTCTGCGTTGCACAAACGGTTACATAGTTCAACTATGCGCCCGTTTGTACGCCTTGATTATGACAAAAAATCCTACGCAATATTGTAAAGTTTATTTCGTCACAAGTCCTTAGTCCTGTTACCTTCAGGCCGCCTTGACCGCGTCTCAACCGCAAAATCCTTATTGCGGCCCCAGTAATTCCTAAGCGCTAAAAGGATTTTTGTTCCAACCCAGCCAATAAAAACCAAGATCACGCATCATCCTGGTAAACTGCTGAAAATCAATGGGTTTAACAAGATAACTATTCGCGTAATATTCATAAACCTTGCGGATATCCTTTTCCGACTCAGACGAGGTAAGCACAACCACGGGAATCGACTTGAGCTTGTCATCTGTTTTAATGGTCTTTAACACCTCAATACCGTCAACTTTTGGCAGCCGCAAATCTAAAAGAATCAGGTGAGGACAGAGATAGTCGGCATTATCGGTATAGACCCCGCGCTGAAAAAGATAATCCAGGGCCTCCTCGCCATCCTTGACCCAGTATATCTTATTGGCCACCTGGTTATCCCTAAAATTTCTCTGAATTAACTCGGCATGATCCTCATTGTCTTCAACGAGGAGAATGTTTAACGACTCTCCAGACATACCTACTCCTCCTGTGCGGTCTGTGGCTGTGGCAACGTAAAATAAAAGATGGAACCATGGCCTGTTGACTCAACCCAGATCCTGCCGCCATGTAGCTCAATTATCCTTTTAACCAGGGCCAGGCCGATACCTGTTCCATCGGAATACGGATCCAGCTTCTCAAACAAGCCAAAAATCTTGTTGTAAAATTTTGCTTCTATACCGATGCCATTATCTTTAACGAAATAAGCGCATTGGCCCTCGGCCAGAACTTTACTGCCCACCTCAACCCGTGGCTCAGCCTGGCTGCCGCTATACTTTACCGCGTTCTCAATTAGATTCTGCATAACCTCCCTGATGCGGTGGCAGTCGACAAAGACAGGCGGCATATCCGCTTCCACAGTAATAACCGCGTTTTTCTCCTTGATAAAAGCCGCCAAATCCTCAATTGCCTCGTTGGCCGCCTCCGTCATGGATAGTTCAGCCGACGGATTAACCAACCGCCCGATTCTGGACAATTCCAACACGTCATCAAGAAGAGCCTGCATCTTGTCGGCGGCCTTGGCTATGCGCTTTATATCGGCCTCCATCCGTTCAAAATTACTGATTCTGGCATCGGAGACCAGCGAACCAAGAAAACCCTTGATAGTGATAATGGGACTTTTCAAGTCGTGAGAAATAGCATAGGTAAAATTCTCAAGCTCGGCATTTTTTTGTTCAAGCACCTGTTCCGATTTTTTACGTTTGGTTATATCGGTGGCAATCTCCATACGGACGATACGGCCGTCTATCCAGCGAATTGCCCGATCACGAATATCATACCAGCAGTCGTTCTGGGTATTCTGAAATTCCCAGCGGTAAACATCCGCCGGATTGCCTTCAGTATCCACCAGCCGCGGGTTGGTGCAGAAGCTGCATGGGCCGGCTTGGTCTTTCTGGAGGGTTTGCCAACATATTTCACCAACACCAGAACCGCTTATGCCTAAGGTGTCTATGGCATATCGGTTGAGGAACAAGAGCTCATATGTCTGCATATCAGCAACATAAACAATAGCATCTAAGCCGTTCAGCACCGTCATAAGCCTCTCATGCGCCTCGATGAGTTTCTTTTGCACCCCTTCGCGTTCTAATATTTCATTAGTAAGCTGGTTGGATTTATGAATGAGCTTATGGTGCGAAACCCGCAAATTTTCGAGCGTCTGATTCAGGGCGGCAAAACTATTACCCACCTTCTCCCTAAGCTGACAATACAACAACAAAACCGGCTCTTTCTCCTCCAAGCTGATAAGCAGACGGTAACCATGGCAGTAGCAGTCGGCCTCATGGCCCGGTGTACCAGTCCGCCAGCGCAAGGCCCCTGGCACGGGTTCTGTACTTTGCAGACAGCGTTTCAGGTAACGGACAACCATCTCTGCCGGGGTAGTCGTTAACTGAGTAATGTTCCGGCCAGCCGGCAAATTCCCGCCTTGCCCCAGCATCTGAACGGCCGCGGCATTAGAGCGTAAGATTATACCAGTTGACGATATAAGAAAACAGGCCTGAGCAAATGATCTGGTAAATTCATCAAAGCATTGTCGCAACATCCTCATCCACCCTGAAATATTCTCTTCCTGCAGCTGCCTCTGACTCGGCAGTAGAAGTAAGATAGATAATCACCCGGCAGCAACCATCACCATGAGCAATGCTCTTTTCAATCACGACCTTGGCATAACCAAGATTTTCTGAGGTTATAAGGCCAAAGACATTAGAGGTCATCATACACATGGACGAGCGGTTCAAAACCTTGTCACCAAAGGGGCAGGCCGTATTCGTCAGGACAATTCGAGATTCATTCAGCTCCGTAATCATAAATTTTCCTTGAATACGGGCCTTAAAATCGACAAGAACAGCGCCCAACTGCTCTAAAGTGAACCGGGAAACGCCAAGCTTTTCCTTATACATGGCGTTGGCCCAGTCGCCAATATTTTTCCCCACCAGACTTATATAACCGGCCGCCTCGGTATAACCGACAATTTCTTCAAGCACCCCGGCCAGCTCCCGGATGAGGGTACGCAAAAAAATATCTCGTTCCAGCGGCATATGCAAATTACTGATTAACAACGGCGCATCACTCACATGGTCTCCTTGAAGGGCCGGGGCATATCAATAACTCCAGCCGGTTACAAGACAGATTATCTATTTACATCGTAACTATTTAGCTGCACCCAATCCGGAGTCTCGCAAGCTCGCTTACCTGCGGCTGATAATGCCGTCCAGCATACGTATGTATAGCTGGACAGCATTATCAACCACATCTCAGGCACATCTAAACAGTTACAGTTCATAGTTTAGGGCAGGTTATCCACCTTAGCTAAATAGTTACGTTACATCTAAGTATCAACGGAAAGAGCGAACTATGTCAAGTTGAAAAGGCACAAGGCAACCAGCCAAAGGAAAAAATCAAACAACAGTCGGCAGAGTTTTCATTACCGAGACAAATTCATTTTCTCACCCTGCCCCAACTTTAGACAGAGCGTTTACATAATTCTCCAACTTCCTACACTTTTGTCATGATTGTGACAAAAATCAAGTATGGGCTTCCCCATGAGCAGAGATCAACTATAGTCGCAATAAGTCTCCTAACTAATTCAAATCATTTAACATTTTTTTATTAATTCAATCTGGCACGCTCCTTGCCTTTACACTATTCATCCAACAGCCGCTGAAACGTACAAAATCAACGGTCAACTGATGTGGATAAATTACAGGGTGGTTCAAGGTGAACCTTTCCTGATCAGTTCAAAAAATTTAAATGGAGGTAAACCATGGCAAAAGAGATGAGGAAGATTGCAATTTACGGCAAGGGCGGAATCGGCAAATCCACTACTACCCAGAATACAGTAGCAGGACTGGTAGAATTTGGCAAAAAGGTGATGATAGTCGGCTGCGATCCCAAGGCAGACTCTACCCGCCTGATGCTGGGCGGACTGGCACAGAAATCAGTACTTGACACCATGCGTGAGGAAGGCGAGGACGTGGAGCTTGAGGATGTACTGAAAGCAGGTTACGGCGGGGTTATGTGCGTTGAGTCAGGCGGCCCGGAACCAGGAGTCGGCTGTGCCGGCCGCGGTATCATTACCGCCATTAATCTCCTGGAGTCCCTGGGAGCCTATGAGGAGCGGCACGACCTTGATTACGCCTTTTATGACGTTTTGGGCGATGTTGTCTGCGGCGGTTTTGCCATGCCCATGCGCGAAGGCAAGGCCAAGGAAATATACATCGTGGTCTCTGGTGAGATGATGGCCATGTACGCGGCCAATAATATCTCCAAGGGTATTGTCAAGTTTGCCGAATCCGGCGGTATCCGTCTCGGCGGCCTGATATGCAACTCACGGGCCGTAGACCGGGAGCAGGATCTGATCAGCAATTTTGCCAAGGAACTCGGCACCCAGATGATCTATTTTGTGCCGCGTGACAATATGGTGCAGAAGGCGGAGATTCACCGCCAGACCGTTATTGAATTCGCCCCGGATGCCGCCCAGGCCGAACATTATCGTAATCTGTCCAAGGCCATTGACAGCAATAAGATGCAGGTCATCCCCAAGCCCATGCCCATTGAGCGGCTTGAAGAGCTGTTAATGGATTACGGCCTGTTTGATTGATTCAAGGATAAAAAAACCAAAACATGGCGAGCAAACAATCTAAGGAGAAAAAACAATGTTAATGATTCGCGCGATAATCAGACCAGAAAAAACCGATGAAGTAAAAGCCGCCCTCCTCGAGGCCGGTTATCCCGCCGTTACCAAAATGGAGGTCTATGGCCGCGGTAAGCAGCGCGGCCTGAAGGTCGGCAATGTAACCTATGACGAGCTGCCTAAAGAGATGCTGATGGTGGTAGCTGATGATTTTGAAAAAGATCTCATTCTGCGCACTATCCTGGACAGCGCCAGAACCGGTGAAAAAGGCTCTTACGGTGACGGTAAAATTTTTATCACCCCGGTGGATGAGGTTTACACAGTCAGTTCCGGAACCAAGGAGGCTTAAACATGAAAGAGGTTATGGCAATTTTACGGATGAATAAAATTAATGCCACCAAAGCGGCTCTGGTGGCAGCAGGATTTCCATCCTTTACCGCCAGCAGGGTTATGGGCCGGGGCCGCAAGGCCCTTGATGAGGACATGGTCAAGGCCATGAATGATGACGGCCCCCTTGACAGCTCCGAGGTTCTGCCGCTCCTGGCTCATGGCCCGCGTCTGCTGCCCAAACGCATGATCAGCCTGATAGTGCCGGACGACAAAGTCGCTACGGTTGTGGAAACGGTCATCAACAGCAACAGTAGCAAGAATCCCGGTGACGGTAAAATTTTTGTTATGCCCGTCGATGATGTCTGCCGGGTTCGGACTGGAGAAACCGGTAGTGCTGCCATTGACGAAATGACAGGAAAATAGAGTGTGACTCGATCATACGCAGAGGAGAAAAATATGAGCCAGACAACAACATTAAAAAACGAGGACCTGGTCGAAGAGATTGTGACCAGGTACCCACCCAAGGTCGCCCGTAAGCGGCGTAAACATATGGTACCCGTAAAACAGGGTACCGAACAGCAGATAGCAGCTAATGCCAGGACGGTACCCGGCATCATCACCCAGCGCGGCTGTGCCTATGCCGGATGTAAAGGCGTGGTTCTGGGGCCAATAGTCGATATGGTTCATATTGTCCACGGCCCCATCGGCTGCGCCTTTTACGCCTGGGGTACCCGTAGGAATCAGGGTAAAGCCCGCAAGGGTGGTCAGAACTTCTTAGAATATTCTTTTTCCACTGATATGCAGCCCGATAACATTATATTCGGCGGTGAAAAGAAATTAAAGCTGGCCATTGAAGAGGCCTATGAACTTTTCAAGCCCAAGGCCATGTCACTACACGCCACCTGCCCGGCCGGTCTGATCGGCGATGATGTTATCGGCGTCGGCCGGGAGATGAGCGAAAAACTGGGTATACCCATCATTGGCTTTGCCTGCGAAGGATATAAGGGGGTCAGCCAGTCGGCCGGTCATCATCTCGCCAATAATGGTTTATTTGAGCATGTGGTAGGTCGTGAGGACAAAAAAGTCGGTAAATTTTCTATCAACATGCTGGGAGAATACAATATTGGCGGCGATGCCTGGGAAATTGAACGTATTTTTAAAAAATGCGGCATCAATATAATTTCAACCTTCAGTGGTAACGGTTCTTTTGATGAAATCGCCCAATCACATAACGCCCAGCTTAATATCATCCAGTGTCACCGTTCCATCAATTATATGGCCGAGATGCTGGAGGATAAATTCGGTATTCCGTGGTTGAAGGTCAATGTGATCGGCATGAAATCCACCTCCAAGAGCCTGCGCAAGATTGGTGAGTTTTTCGACGATGCCAAATTAAGCGCCCGTATTGAAGAGGTAATTGCCGAAGAAGAGGCGGCGGCAGAAGCTGAGATCGCACCACTTCGCGAGCGGCTGCAGGGAAAAACCGCCATGCTCTTCACCGGCGGCTCCAGAGCCCATCACTATCAGGCCCTGTTCAAGGATCTGGGCATGAAGACAGTAGTGGCCGGCGAGGAATTTGCCCATCGTGACGATTACGAAGGGCGCAAAGTCATTCCCACTATCAAAATAGATGCTGACAGTCGTAATATTACAGAACTGAAGGCCGAGCGAGATCCGGAACGTTACCATCCTCCCAAGTCGGAAGAGGAAATCGCCCGTTTAAAGAAGGAAGGAAAACTCAGTGAATATGAGGGCATGCTGCCCGATATGGCGGAGAATTCCATCCTGGTAGACGACATCACCCATCTTGAGCAGGAGATGATGATAGCCTCCTATAATCCAGACATCGTCTGTTCCGGAGTAAAGGATAAGTATATCTTTGAAAAGATGGGTATCCCATCCAAACAGCTCCATAATTACGACTACAGCGGGCCCTTTGCAGGCTACCACGGGGCGGTTAATTTTGCCCGCGACATCGACATGCGGGTTAATAACCCGGTCTGGAAAATGATCCAGGCCCCCTGGCAGAAACGGCCGATGATCAAGG
>CAZZJP010000014.1:0-21021 GCA_964654555.1 uncultured Desulfobulbia bacterium | reverse complement strand
GGCTTATGTCGGGGTGTGTGAATTTAAAAAACGGATACTTTTACCATTTGCTCAATAATTTTGCAAGCTGTAAGCTCGTTCTAAATAATTAGTAACTATTTAGCTAAGGTGGATAACTTGCCATAGACTATCAGCCGCAGATTGGGTGCAGCTAAATAGTTACAATAATTAATTAGCTTGTGTTTAGTAGGGCTGTAAAAAAAACTTGTAAATATAACAAAGGATTGTGCTATCATGGTTCTATGAGGGGCTGAAGTTTTGCGGCGGCGGATGTTGCTTCTTTTAGCACCAGATTTTCTTGTTTTAAATCCTTTTTAAGGGCTTGAGCTAAAAACTTATCTGAGAATTTCCATTCTTAATCTTATGAAAAATGATAGAAAGGCGGTTTTTTTAGATCGGGACGGCACCATAAATGAGCAGATGGGCTACATCAATCATCTAAGTCGCTTTCATCTCCTGCCGGGTGTGGCGGAGGCCATTGGCCGTTTGAACAGGCGTGCCATACCGGTGTTTGTGGTTACCAATCAGTCCGGTCTGGCTCGGGGATATTTCCCGGAATCACTTCTTGATGAGGTGCATACCCTGATGGTTAAAGAATTGGCAGCCGCCGGCGCCCATGTGGATGGTATCTATATCTGCCCCCATCATCCAGAGGCTAAGGAGGAAAAATTTCGGGAAAAGTGCAGCTGCCGTAAACCGGGAACCGGTCTCTTTAAAAGGGCGGTTGAGGAGCATAATATTGATTTACAGCGCTCTTATGTAGTGGGTGATCGTTATTCGGATATCAGGGCGGCGGCAGCCTGCCAGGCAACGGGTGTTTTGGTTTTAACTGGATACGGCCGGGGAGATTATGAATTTGTCGGCCCCTCCATGGAGCTCAAACCAGATTTTGTGGCTTCTGATTTATCTGCTGCTGTTGATTGGATTTTGAACCGGGAGCAGACATGATCCGCGTATGGGAATAAGGTAAGTGAGTGGGATAAGTAAGCAAACAGCGTTTTTAATTATTGCCTTTCTAATGATACCGCTTTCTCTGCATGCGGCGCAGCAGGGGTATTACACCATTATTGCTGGAACTTACCGTTTACGGGCCAATGCTGAAAATGATTATAAATCCCTGCAGAAGTCTATACCTGACGCGCCATTTCTGCGCGTAGAAAAAAATGGTGAATTTTATACCGTGCGGGTTGGGCGTTCATTAGATAAAAGCGGGGCGGAGCGCCTTTTGCCGCGGGTCAGAAGTCAGTTCAAGGACGCCCGTATCCTGACTGCCTTTTATAAGCCCGCAAGGATTATCAAGATAAGCGGCACCGGGCGGAGGCATTCTGCTGCCGCCTCTTCCAATGACAAAGTAACCGCGGTGAAACCCGCAATATTTCATGCCGCCGCTATAGAGGGCCGGCATATAATATTGCCGCGTCATCTCAAAAAAATGGTTCAGTCTGAAATTATATCCATTCCCCCGCCTCTAACCGCAGCCCTGGCTGATAAACAGTTTTTTACCGTGCAGATAGCCAGTTTCACAAAAGAGCACACAGCTCACAAGGAAATCAACTATCTGCGGGAATTGCCTTTTTCTTTACCCTGGCTCAGAGTGGAAAAGGTTCAGAGGTTCTTTACAGTACGGGCCGGCCGCTTTGGCAGCCGGCGGCAGGCCATGGAATTTACCAGGCGGCACGGGGGGAAAATCCATGGTCGTATTATGGCGGTTTATATCAAACCGGAAAGGATCATTGAACTTTATGAGATCCAGGATGGTGAGGGCGTAAATAATGAGAAGATAAATTCTCCGTCCGTTGTCAGTTCTCCCGGCTTACGGGTGGTCAGCTGTTTAAGTCCGGCTGCAAAAAAGATCAAGGTGATTAGCAGTCGTCGGCATAAAATAAAGATTATTGCTCAAATACCAGGTCTGGCCGATCATAAGGCGATGAATAAAGCTGATGATGGTGTCAGGCTGGGCGGGAGGGAGTTCTTTATCCTGCAGGCCGCCAGCTTTAAAGATAAGAAAATGGCCTTGCGGGCCTATGCGCGTTTAAGGCGGCATAAGAATTTAGCTTCACTGCCTGATTTGAGAGTGGAATTGGTTGCCAGTTATTTCACCTTAAGGGCCGGCAGATTTGCCAGACGTTCAGGCGCGGTTGAGCTGGCAGATTCTCTGCGCCGCTTTTATCCTGACCTGCTGGTAATGCGGGCTTATGTCCTTAAAAAAAGAATAGTTCTGATTCCCGGAAACAATAAGGGCGGGGAAAAATCGGCCGCTGTGGAGACGGTCAGTAAATTAAAATCCGTTCATGTTGAAAAAGGCGGGGCCGTGAAAATGATACCACGGCCGGCAGGCCCGGCGGTAAAGACGATTGCCGCGGCGGTTAAGACAACCCATAGGGCTGAACCGGCGGCAGAGGCAAGAGCGGAAGAATCCAGAGGCGGGCGGGAAAGCTTTATCTTTAAGGCGGCTGGTAACAGCGAAATCAAGGCTCCGGTTAAACAAAAGGCAGTTATGCCAGGCGCCAAGGTGCCTGAGAAGAGCGGGGAAAATCCTCTTTTGCGCAGTGTTTTTGCTGCAACAAACCTTGAGGACAAGGATCTTTCCTATGAGGTAGTGACAATAATTGGTAAAGATGACCGGGGCGAAAAGATTAGAATGCCCTCCGCCCTTTTTTATGACCGCCGCCGGGATGAGCTGTATGCCATCAACGGGGTGAATAATCGGATAATTGTCTATGGAGCTGATTATTTCCCCCAGAATTCACTTGGGAAAGGTCGTGGTATTGATTCACCCATGGGCGGTTTTATCGGCAATGATGGTAAGATATATATAACTCAGGCCGGTACCGTTGGTTCGCCGCCCCGGATTACGATATTAAACGGTGCCTTTATGCCGGAGCGGGTCATTGAAATCGCCAAAATGCCTGATAGTTCCGGCTTTATTCCCCAGAAAATAACCATCAATATCAATGGCCGTTTTTATATTACCGGACTGCATTCCCAAAAGGTGCTGGTGCTGAATCGGGATGGGAAATTTTTGCGCTGGTTCCATGTTGCCATTGATAAAAAGGGGAAGTACTTCTTCAGCGGTCTTGATACTCCGTTAAACACCGCCTATATCAGAGATGTTGTCTCCGACAGCTTGGGTAATCTATTCTTTTTGAGCGAGGAGACTTCTAAGATTTACGCCTTTAATGTTAGGGAGAATTTTCTTTTTTCCTTCGGGGTTAAGGGGGGAGCCAAGGGTAAGCTCAGCCGGCCCAGGGGGTTGTGTATCGATGAGGGCAGGCGCTGCTTTTATGTGGTTGATTATATGCGTCACGAGGTGCTTATTTATGATTTTACCGGTAAATTCCGTCATGAGTTCGGCGGCCGGGGCTGGGGGGCGGAATGGTTTAATTATCCCGTTGATATTGTACTGGGGGCGCGGCACCAGGTGGTGGTGGCTGATTTCTTTAATCAACAGATCAAGGTCTTTAACGTAAAATGGCGCGAAACATTTCCGGCCAGGCCGGACAGCTTGTGGAAGTTAAAGTAACATGCGTTCTATCTTAATAATAGACGTGGAGCAGAAATGGCGTGATTTTCTCTCCGAGGTGCTGGCCGCTGAATATCAGGTCAGCTATTGCATAGGCAGCCGTGATCTGGCCAAGAAAATTAAAATGGTGCAGTTTGATATCATTCTCCTTGACCTGCATGGTGGTGATGATTCCATGCTGGCCGCCCTGGTGGAAATCAAAAAAATAAGCCCCTGTACACCGGTGGTGATTACCTCCAATACGGAAAAGGCCGAACTGGTGGTGGCGGCCATTAAGCAGGGAGCCTTTGATTTTGTTACCAAACCCTATACCGCTGTTAAGATCAAGGCCTCCCTGAGTAAGGCCCTGGAAAATATAAGTCTGAGGAATGAGCTGGACTATCTGCGCCGGGAACAGGACGTTATCTATGATCTGAACAAGATTATCGCCGTCAGTCCGGTGATGAGCCAGGTCATTGAGGGTATTAAAAAATTCGCCCAGACCGATTCCACCATTTTGATGACCGGGGAGACCGGTACCGGGAAAAGCCTTATGTCCGGCGCTATTCATTATAACAGTCTGCGGCGGGGAAAACCATTTGTCAAGATTAACTGCGCCAATATCCAGGAAACCCTGTTGGAGTCGGAGCTCTTTGGCCATGAGAAGGGGGCCTTTACCGGGGCGGACAAGCTGCGGATCGGGCGTTTTGAACAGGCGAACGGCGGCAGTATCTTTCTGGATGAGATCGGTGAGATGAGTATGGGGCTGCAGGCCAAGCTCTTAAGGGTAATTGAAGATAAGGCCTTTGAACGGGTGGGCGGCAGCCGGACAATTCATTCCGATGTCCGGATTATCGCCGCTACCAATAGAAATCTGGATGATCTGGTGGCTCGGGAGCTGTTCCGGGAGGATCTGTTCTACCGGATAAACGTTCTGCCTATTCGCCTGCCGCCGCTGCGCCAGCGCCAGGCCTGTCTTGAGCCTCTCGCTGAATTATTGCTTGATAAACTCTGTCGTTCCCTGCATAAAAGTATTAAAGGTTTCAGCGCCGCTGCTCTGGCAGCCATTCAAAGCTATTCATGGCCGGGTAATATCCGGCAACTGGCCAACACCATTGAACGAGCCATTCTCCTCGAAGACAAGATTGAAATTCAGGCAATAAATCTCATGCTGGGTAATGATATGGTAAATGCCGTATGCCCGCCGGCTTTCTCTGCGGTTCAGGCCGCCAAAACACCGAAAAACTTAGCTCTCGCTGTTAGTGAGCGTGATAATATCATCGCTGCCTTGAAGAAATCACTTTGGATTCAAAAGGATGCCGCCCTCCTTCTTGGGGTCAGCCCCAGGGTTTTAAATCATAAAATAAAGAAAATGGGAATTACCCATCCCCGTTGGCGTAAATTCAGATCCTGATCTTATCTTCTTCTCCTTCAAAAAAGATTAACTCCCTGTGCTTTGGAAATGAATCTCACCCTCCGTTTGTAATTTTAATTACATATACGTAACCAACGTCTGAGTAATACCCTGTGTTGGTAATTTATAGCTTTTAAATTAAATGTTTTTCTTAAAATGGAACCTCTTTATTGTCAGGGGGGTGAGTCGAATTTATTGGACTATCAGCAAATCAAGGTGATACGGAAGATAAAATCAGCAGCGAATGTATGTAGTGTGGCATAATGATTGCTTGTTAAAATAAATACCAGGTGCTGGCTGATGCTTTTTGCCCGCGAGTAGTATATGGGCGGGGTGGCAGATCTTGGCAGCTGACCTTAAAAAACTTGTAATCATGAGGGGTTTTATGCTGGAGCAAACAAAGATGTTGATGCCGGAGATCGTTCATTCTGAAAGGAGGCGCATCATGAATGGGATATGTCGAAAAATGCTGTTTATCATCCTGGTTTCCGCTCTGGGCGGTCTCCTGCTGAATCCGCGGCCGGCTGGGGCAACCGGGGTATGTTCTAACTGTCATGTCATGCATGCCAGTCAGCAGGGCAGTGCCTCTACCCCAAATGATTATTTGTTGAATAATAATTGTCTGGGCTGCCATACCGGTACTAATGCCACCGATGGCTCGGCTCCAAGCGTTCCTTATGTTTATACCAGCGGGGTCAGTGATCTCTCAACCTCTCTGGCCGGTGGTAATTTTAAATTTGCCGATGATAATGACCGTTATGGTCATAATCCCGTTGAATTACTCGGCGGCGTTGACGCCACACTGACCAGCCCGCCAGGCTGGAAAACCGGTTTTAATGCCAATGGTCAGGTTGGTGGTTCTACACCTAATTGGAGTGCTAATCATCTGAGCTGCGCCGGTACCTATGGCTGCCACGGCAAGCATGACGCTACCGGCGTTACCGGCTCTCATCATCTTAATGCCACCGGCGCTATTACCAACCCCACAACTGTTGCCACGAGTTACCGCTTCCTTTATGGTATCAAGGGTTATGAGGCCGCTGACTATGAATTTTCACCGTCGGCTACGACTGGTGCCCATAATGTTTATTATGGTGTGGCTCGTAGCGGATCTGAATCCAGTGCTGATACCCCTACGGATACGGCGACCATGAGTTATTTTTGCGCTGAGTGTCATGGCATATTTCACAGTGGTGCCAGCAGCAATGAAGGTATAGCTGATGTCGGTGATACTTTTTTAACCAGCCCCTGGATCAGGCACCCCGTTGATATCAGTATGCCCACCACCGGTGAATACTCAGGTTATAGTGCCTATAGGCCCGATGTGCCGGTGGCCAGCAGTGATGTCAGCGACGGTTCCCTGACTGTCACCAATGCCGCCGACCGAATTGTGATGTGTCTCTCCTGTCACCGGGCACATGCCAGCCCATATCCGGCGTCTCTGCGCTGGGATCCTACTACTGTTGTGGCTGGGGGCGGTACCAGTACTGTTGGTTGTTTCGCCTGCCATACCACTAAGGATGATGGAGTGTGATACTTCTCGTTCAGCCCTTTTTGCCCTCAGGCTCCAACCGTTTTGTGGAACGGTTGGAGCCTTTTTGGTTTAAGGGGCGGCTGTCAGGGCGATGTCCCCGCTTTTTTTGCTGAAAAGTGGCGAATTCACTTGCCTTTCAGCCGGTTAAATTCGTAAAATTTATTGAGTGGTCATGACTTAGAAAATCTAACGCTGGACAGGATAGAGCTTGATAAATTTGCGTGCCGCAAAACATATCTTATTGGTTGGTTCTCTGCTGGTTTTTATTCCTCTGTTCCATGGGACTTTTGTTTCTACGGCCAGAGCCGAGGCTCTGGCCTTGAGCGGCACCTGGGGGTATCAGGATACTGATTCGGCAGCGAATGAATTCAACCAGCATTATGGGGTTGATTTTAATAAGAGTTTCGAGGTCACGGAATTAATGCGTTTTGATACCGGCATGCGCTATAATCGTGACCGCCAGCCTGGTGCTACCCGTGAAGATTTCAGCCCATCTCTGGCCTATAATATTTCCAATGAGATATTTATGTTCAATATATCAGGCAATGCCAATGAAGAGCGCAACTCCAATGCCAGTAATTTTCGCCATACCTCCTGGTCGGCCAATTTAAATTCCGCCTGGCAGGCCGCTGGTCTGCGGCCTGCGGTCAGGACTGTGTTCAGCCAGAGCCGGAGTCTTGATGATCTTGCCCTTCATAATCTTGATAGTGATAATAACAACAGCGGGATAAGTCTGTCCTGGAATGGCCATCCCATGAAGGCCTTTTACGCCTATAACCGCCAGGAAAGTAATAACTATGCCGTGGGCAGCCGGAGCCGGATTGATGCGCATCTCGTTAGGATTGAGGCGGGGGGGGGCTTCTGGGATAATCGGGGACGCGCCACCTTCTCTCAGCAATATAATTATACCAAAAGTATTAATGACAGTAAGGTGGACGCGGCCACTAACAGCGCCCTGGTGCGGCGGAATATGGCAGGTTACAGCGGGCTGGTTGATCCTGCCGCTGCTGTCAGCCTGGGGCTTAACAATCTTCTGATTAATGGTGATACTTCAGACACGGCAGTGACGGTCAATGATCCGGCTGATCCCATCCGCTTGAGTATCGGAGTGCGGGCCGACAGTCAGAGGGCTGATGTCTTGTATCTGTATACGGATACGGTCTTGACTTCGGTGGTTAGTTCGCAATTCAGCTGGAGCCTTTACTATAGCAACGATAACACCAACTGGGTGCTGGCCCGGGCGGTAAGCTCTGTCTATGACGCGGTGAATAAACGTTTTGTTCTTGATATCTCCGGCTACCAGAGAAATTTTTTGCGGGTGGTAGCTGTCAATGATCCTACCGCCGTTGCGGTTAATTTTTCGGAAATTGAGGTCTATGAGAAGGTGAGCGCGGTTCCGGGAAGCACCACGGCCCGCTTAATCAGCAAACAGAATAACTGGACAACCAATGTCGGTTTAAGTTTGCGTCTGCGCGATGATCTCAATCTAACCTCCAATCTGTCCTATGAAAGTAACAACTATTCCACCGGCTCCGATCAGCAGATTACCAGGCTCAACGGTGGCCTGAGCTGGGAACCATATTCCGCTGTTACTCTGCGTTTAAACGCTAGTCTGCACTCCACCGCGGTAACTGATACTCCTACCTACGAAACCAGAACTTACTCTCTGGTTGTGGCCTCGGCGTTACTACCTACGGTTGATAGTACCTTCGGAGTGACCATGAGTGATTATCTCGAAGGCGGGGATAAGGTCAGCCGCAGTTATAACTATAATCTGCATATGAGTGCAGCCCTCTATCATGATCTGGATGCCGGTCTGAATGCCTCTTATGCCAAAAGTGAGAATAACCGCGATCACTCAAGTACCAATACCAAGAGTACCGGGTTGCTGCTTACTGCCCGCCTTATTCCAGGGCTTACCGCCAATTTATCAGGTAACTACACAAAATCTTCCAGCAGCAGGGCTGTTATTGACAGCGGTATAGAACTTCATTGGCGACTTTCTGATCTTTTATCCTTGAGTTCATCCTATCATCAGGCCTGGGCCGATAAAGATTCGAGTTCCGCCGCCCTGGGGATAAACTGGGCCATGACCCGTAATATGGAGCTTGACTTAAGTCATACTTACGTCATTAAACCGGGGAACAGTCATGTCACGGCTCTTGACTGGCGTTGGGCGGTTAATAAAAATATTTCGCTTATGACCAGTGGCTTGTTTACCTCCGGCCCCAGTTCCTGGAGCGTAAACAGTCGTTTAAGTTCCCGTTTTACCGCCATGTGAATGTAATTACAAAGGGATTTATCATGAACAAATTATTACCAAGGGGCATTATGAAAACATTTATCAAGATCTTGCTGTCTGCCTGGCTCATTGTTAATATTCCCGGCTGTGTGGGGAATAATATGGAGTCTTTTGTCCGTCCGGATACGGATCTTTCTTTTGTGAAGAGGGTGGCGGTTATGCCCATGCAGAATAACAGCAAGGATGCCTTTGTGGCGGAGCGGGTGAGGGACATGGTAATTACTCAGCTGCTGGCCAATGGGGTGTTTGATGTGGTTGATAAAGGGCTGGTGGACAGCGCCCTGCGAGATCAAGCGGTTAATCTCAGCAAGGGGGCCATGGATGCCGGAGTTATGAAGCGGTTGGGCCAGCTCCTGCATGTGCAGGCCTTTATGCTTGGTACCATTGATAACGCTGAGCGGGTGCAGAGAGGGGCGGTGTCCTTCCCGCAACTGGTAATTACCCTGCGCTTAGTTGATGTGAATAACGGTATAATCTTTTGGCAGGCCTCCGGGCATAATTCCGGCGACTCCTTGGCTAAACGTCTTTTCGGGCTCAGTTCCGATGATTCCTTTAATGTATCCTTTAAATTATTACGCCGTTTACTGGCCACTATTCCGGCAGGAGGCCCGGTGCCGGTTAAAAAAGTCGTTGCCGTTGAGCCGCCGGTGAAAATCCCGCCGTCATCCGCTGCCAGATCGAAAACGGGAGATGACACGACAGAGGCACCGGCAAACGGGGCTGGTGACACGGGGCAGGTTATAGAAGATTCTGGCAGCGGGAATGGCTCGCAGGATATTTTTGATAATAGCTCAGATTCTAATGCCGATTCCAGCGGAATTATTATCAGTCCAGATTCTGTTTCCCAGTCAGATTCTAATTCGGATTCCAATGGAATTATTATTGAAGGTGGAACTGATGGCGGCCAGGGCGCTGATCTGCCGGCAGCCGGCGATGACAGCGCCGCTAAGGCTGATACCGCTCCAGTTGATCAATCTGGAGGTGACAAAAAACTTGATTTTGATGACAATAGTTTAGATGCCGCCCATCTGCCTCCTAAGTAACAGCCATACCCGCTTAAAATTTTGCGGTTGATCTTATCCCGCTGTTAGAATGAGGATTGCTTATTGTAATTGCAATTACAATAAGCAATCCTCATTTTGCTTTTGCCAGTAGCTGATAATTTTTTTTAAGAGTAATTGCTTGTTATTATGGCATAAGAAAATAATGTGTGGTTTGGGAGGTGGGCGAATGGAATAAAACTTGCAAGTTTATGTGACGTAGTATTTATCATCTGAAAAATAGTTAGGCTTGCAAGCTGATGAAGAAAAAAAAATCACATATTCTGGGCCTTATGGCCGTGTTAATTGTCCTCTTGAGCCAGTCAGCTGCCTGGGCAATCAGTGCGGCTGTATTCCCGGTTGATGATCTGAGCCGTCAGCATAACAGCGTTGATCTGGCGATGACCAATTTCCTGCGCGCCGAGGTGAGCAGCAAGGGTATTGATGTTATTCCCCAAAGCAAGGTCATGGATTTTATGGCTCGTTATAATATCCGCCAGCTTGGTTATCTCTCTTCTCCGGTTATCATGCGGGTTCGGCAGGTCCTAAAGGCCGATCTGGTGGTTTTGGCCTCGGTCTGCGAGCAGCACAAAAAGCCCGCGGCCATGGGGCTTACCATCTCCTTAATCAGAACCAGTGACGGCTTAACCATCTGGAGTAATACCCGCGGCCTGAGCCAGCTGTCAGAACAGCATCTGCTGGGGATTAACACTCCAGACTCATTAAATTCCATTCGTTCCATTCTGGCCGGGCGGATATTTAAGGCCTGGCCCCATGAACTTGATTTTACCGCCGGCCGGGCCATGGCGGGAGCGCAGTTTGCCAGGATTCAGGAGAAATCGTATATTCAGGTGGAGTCGGTTGTCTTTAACCCTAAATTTGTCAGGCCGGGCCAGGATGTAACATGTACGCTCCGCTTTCATGATGGCAGCGCCTTCAGCCGCCGGGCCAAAGTCTTTATAAAGGTGGGTAATAATGTTCACCTGGCCTCTTCCGAGGATGGCCGTTTTTATGAGGCCAAATGGGTAGGGGTTGATAATAAACCCGGTCAGGGGACGCAGGTCGCCAGTAACGAGTCTGACGGCAGGTTGTTTAAGAGTCTTGCCGCTGATAAATTTAAAGATGATGAATTCCCGGTGACTCTGGTATTGGACTGGCCGTCAGGACAGCACGTTGAATCATATCTTGGTTCATATATTGTCGATTCCCGGCCGCCGGCCTTTACCATGAAGTTAAAGGCCGTCAAGGTCGGAAACCTGCCGGCCTTTCGCGATAAAATATTGTTTACCATTAAGTTAAAAAAGCCGGAGCCGATAAAGAAATGGGCAATGGCTGTCGTTGACTCTAAGGGTAAGGTTATTATGCGTGACCGGGGCAGCGGTGATTTGTCGGATCAATTTGTCTGGAGCGGGCAGACTAATCGTAATCTGCGGGCTGATGACGGTATTTACAGCATCTGTTTCAAGGTCTGGGACAGGGCTGGAAACAGCAGTGAGATCAGCAGAAAGGTTATGCTGCTTGCTGTTAAGCCCCAGGTCAAAATGGCCTTAAAGAGGGTGGGGAATACACTTCACGCCAATCTGCGGGCTGGCGACAGGGTGCCGGTTGTGGGTTGGAATATGGAATTATGGGCTCCGGATAACGTTTTGTTACATATCTTTAACGGCCAGTCCCTGCCGGCTCAGATCGTTCTGCCAATATCAGCGGCCACGGTTGACAAAGAAAAAATACAATGTATTCTGAAGGTTAGGGATAGTCTGGGCGGTACTTCCATTCATAGAATAAATAATCTGGCCTCGCGTCTGCCGGTCAGGCAAAGATCTGCTCGGCAGACTAATTCCTCTACTGAGGATGTCTGGCATATTGATTTTTAAAGTCAATCGAATTGTAATGACTAATAAATGAGTCAAATCAAATTTCTTTCCCTTCTGCTGCTTAGCTGGTCTCTTATCCTAAATGCCTGTGTATCTCATAATTCTCCCGAAGTGCAAAATATCTCCCCACCGTCCGCCGCTCTCTGTAGTATAGCTGTTTTGCCCCTGGTGAATGACAGCGGTTATCAGCAGGGCGGGGTAATCGTCTATAGAATATTTGTCTCTGAATTACATAAGGTAAAGGGGCTGACTATAAGTCAGGAGGGGGATGTCCGAAAATTATATCGTCAGATGAGAATCGGGCCCAAAGATATCCCCACCCTTGATGACTTGAAGATACTTGCCGATCGTCTGCGGGTACAAGGCTTTGTGCAGGGGAAGATCGTCAAAATGCGGGAGAATAAGGGGCGTTTAGAGGCCAGACCAATTCTGGCCCTTAATCTCAGGATGATTAATGCCGCTACCGGCAGGACTATGATGACCATCTATAACAGCCGCAGAGGTGAAGATTATCGTTCTATTATGCATTTTGGCGTGGTTAATACGATTACGGAGCTGACCAGGGGGGTTTCAGATGAAATCATCCGGCAATGGTTTCCAGCCGGGGAGGTTAAATGTCAATAAAAAGACTTTGTTTATTTATTTTTGGTTTATTGTTGATGACGGTGGTGGATGTTTCAGCTGCCGGGAATCAACCCCTCGTCGTGATTAATGGTCAAAGTTACAGCCGTCAGGACTTTGAACACTGGTGGAATTATTATAAGGACAAGGGTATGAGTCTGCCGGCCGGCCCGGATAAATTCATCAACTGGCAGCTTTTGACGCAGGAGGCGGAGCATATGGAGCTTGGGGCGCTGCCGGAGGTTAAGAGGCCTCTTGAGATATTTTTAAAGGCCAGAACATTGATGCTCCTTAAATATGATGAGGTCGATTCTAAAATAAAGATTGATGATAAAGAACTGCGGGCGGTGTATGAACGGGATTATCAGCCCCGGCTGCTCATCGCCCGGCTGGATTTTAAGGATAATAAGGCGGCAGCCGCTGCTGAAACTATGTTTGGCGGCCGGCATTTCAGCCTTGATGAAATACGGCAAAAGGCGGCAGAGACCACGCCGGTCTTTAAAATTCGCCATCCGCAATGGCTGCGGCCCCACACCTTGCCAAAGAGCTGGCAAAGGGCGGTGAATGAGAAGGCCGGGACGGTTATCAATCCAGCCGGAGGCGGGCCGTATCTGGTCTATATCGCTGCCGTCAAGAAGGGCGGTGATAATGATTTTACCCATAAGAAAAAGGCGGTTTATGAGGCCCTTTTCAGCAAAAAACAGCAAAAGCTGACAGAAAACTTGCTTCGCCGCCTGCAAAAATTATATAACTTAAAGGTAAATCGTTCATTACTAACGACCATTGATCTTACTGATCCGCGTAAGGATAATTGGAATAAGGCGCTGGTAACCTCAAATCATGGTCAGGCAACGGTCGGCTATTTTATTGAACAATGCCGTAAGGAGCGGTTGTTGTTACAAAAATCTCCTGGTGAGAATAAAAAAGAGGTCGCGGCCATAAAGCAGAGGGCCATGAGCGCCATGGTCTCAAATTCCCTTGCCGACTGGGCGGCCGCTGACCGGCATTATGAAAATAAACCGCCCTTTAAATGGGTATATCAATTTTATCGTCAGCACCGGTTGATTAAGGCCCTGAAAAACCGAATATTATCCACGGCTGAGAAGCCGCCGGACTCAGAGGAGGTTAAGCACTTTTACGAGATAAATAAAGAGCTTTTCCAAACTCCGGAGTCAGTGAAGATAGTTCTGGTTCGTGGTAAGGCCGAGGATATTAACCGTCTCTATGCGGTGAGTGTGGTGGCTGGTGAACTGCTGAAAACCGCCCGCCGATATCCGGTGAATCTGCAATACAGCGCGCAACATGAAATTATTGTCAGCACACTATCCGGCCCGGTAGTCAGGGTTCTGGTCAAAATGGCCGAGGGCGATATCAGCCCGCCTTTTGCCGATAACGGTAAGATGGCTTTAATGCAGCTGCTTAAGAGGCGGGTCGGCGAAACTCCATCCCTGCGGCAGGTGAAGAACAAAATAATTAAGCGTCTTGTAAAGATTAGAAAAAAGGAAAAACTCCGGCAATATATAATGGACCTGAGGCGGCACTCAAGCATCAAGGTTAATAAATTAGTTTGGCAGGAACTGCTTGACGGATATCATAAAAAATGAGGAAGTAAGATGAAGAGATACCTCCAGCCGCTTTTATTGCTGCTGTTTTTCCTCTCCTCCTGTGTGGCCTCGACGCCCCCGGCCCGCCATAAGGCGTCTAAGAGTTGCTTAGACTGCCATCATAAGATGGCCGCGGTTTATAGTACCGGGATCGTTCACCAGCCGGTGGCAGCCGGGGACTGCGGCAGCTGTCATCTGCCTCATGGTATGATCGGTGGTGTTCAGCTGCGGGAAAGGCCGCCCAAACTCTGCCTCTCCTGCCATGCCCGGCGCCGCCGGGAACTAAATTTTACTCATCGCCATCAGCCTTTCGCGGCCGGTAAATGTACCAGCTGCCACTTTGTTCATAACGGCCCCTTTCCTTTTTTGCTGAAAAAAAAGGGGGATGCCCTCTGTTTCTCCTGCCATGACCGGAAATTGTTTGAGCAGGCCAATATCCACGAGCCGCTTAAAAAAGGTTGTTTTGTCTGTCATCAGGCCCATGCCTCCAAAGATGCCCATCTGTTAAAATCTGATGAAATAACGCTGTGCGGCGGCTGTCATAGTCTGCGGGACAGGGCCTTTAAGTCCGCCCACCAGGGGCAGCCTCCGTCCCGGCGCTGCACTTCTTGCCATAATCCCCATTCCGCACCTGGCAAGTATCTGCTGAAGACCTACAGCCACGAACCCATGAGGACTGGACACTGCGCGGCTTGTCATTTACCTGCCGTGGGCGATAAGATAAAATTGCGGCAGGACGCTGATAAATTATGTCTTAACTGCCATAAATTAAAGGCCCGCCAAAAATCAAATCATCGGCCATACAGCAGGGATAAATGCCTGGACTGTCATGCCCCTCATGCCTCGGAGATAAAGGCGCTTTTAAAGAGCGCCCCTCGAACTCTTTGCCTTTCCTGTCATAAATCATCCGCTGCCAAGGGCAGCAGTCACTCTCCCTGGCGGGCGGGGAAATGCCTTAAATGCCACGCGGGCCATAATTCCAGGCAAAGATCTCTTTTGACCCGCAGTCCTGAGCAGTTGTGCCGGGACTGTCATCCCGGTAAATATAAGAGTTCCCATGCCCCGGCAGTGAAGGGGGAGTGTCTGCTCTGCCACGCGCCCCACGAGGCTGCCAGGGATAATTTGTTGAGAGCGAACGAGGCTGCCCTCTGCGGGCGCTGTCATAAAAAAACACTAAGGGAAGGAGAAAATAAATTTGTCCACCGGCCCTTTGCCGACGGGGTCTGTCGGGGCTGCCATGATCCACATGGCAATAACCGGGGATTACTTAAAAAAAATAAGGAGCCGGGTAGTAACCTTTGTCAACAATGTCATCCCAGGCAATTTACCAAAGGCGGCGGCCGTAATCATGCCCCCTTTAAGAATGGTAAATGTCAGATCTGCCATGCTCCTCACAGTTCGTCTCATAAGGGATTATTAAAGAGCGCGGCTGGCATCCTCTGTCTGAGCTGCCATAAGAAGCAGGTCAGAGAGCTGGCTCTGCCCTTCACCCATCAACCCTTTGCCCGGAAAAAATGTCTGAGCTGTCATGCCGCGCACGGTTCGGCCATTGGCCAGGATCTGCTGAAGGCCAGGCAGTCCCTCTGCCTGAGCTGTCATAAGGAAATTGCCGCGGGCTGGGAGCATGGCAGACCCCATCCGCCGGCTATTAAGGATTGCGGTATTTGCCATGCCGCTCATGGCTCCTCCAACGCCGCCCTGCTTGTCGCCAGGGTGGATAAAATCTGTCAGGGCTGTCATAAGATGAGTTCTAAAGAGATGAGCCGCCGTCATCATGGGCTTACTCCCGGCGCTGACAGCTGCCAGAATTGTCATGACCCCCATGGTAACGGTCAGCCGTATTATCTCTATAAATCAGCGCATCCGCCCTTTAAAAATGGTAAGTGCAATGTCTGCCATAAAGGCAGGGGCTCGGCATTGCCCCGGGCCGATATGAGTGCCGGATCCGTCTGCTTTAAATGTCACGACCGGGCCGAATTCCAGCGCTCGGTGGTGCATGAACCGGTGGCGGAATGTAAGAATTGTCATAATATGCATACCGCCCGTTATCCGGGATTATTAAAGGCCAGGGCTCCGGAATTATGTCTCCGTTGTCATGACACGATAAATGTAAAACGAGGTGAATATATTCATGAACCGGTGGCGGCGGGCCAATGCCTGAAATGTCATGCCGCCCATTCCTCCCTTCATAAGGGCCTGTTAGTCGATAATGTGGCCGCGGTCTGTTATTCATGCCATAAAATGGCTGATTATGCCGTGCGGCATGCCCCCTTCAAACATGGTAAGTGCCTGAGCTGTCATGCCGCCCACGGCGGGACGCCTCAATTACTTAAAAGTCCGCCCGCTGTACTCTGTCTGGGTTGTCATAAGCTGTCATCGGTTAAGAAGAAACATAAATTCAGCCTAAGTGCGGCGGATTGTCTGAGCTGCCATAATCCGCACGGCGGCAAGAGCCGTGCGCTGCTCCGTAAATTTCTGCATCCGCCCTTTAAAAAGGGCTGCGCGGTCTGTCATCAGAAGAATAAGCCCCTTAATACCGCACTCTGCCTTAGCTGCCATCGGAAGATCAGCCGCTATTATTTTGTTACTCATAATCATCTGACTGATAATGCCCGTGGTAATGCCTGTACTACCTGCCACAGTCCTCATGCCGCCGATGACAAACGTCTTTTACGTTCTTCGGTGCGGGTTTTATGCGAGAGCTGTCATCAGGATACTGTTACCCGTCATCAGGGCGCTAAATACCGTCATAAAAAGATGGCTGATTGTCTTACCTGCCATGCGGCCCATGGCAGTCGGAGCCCGGCCATGCTCAAGGGGAATGGTATTACTATCTGTACCAGCTGCCATACCGGCCAGGGGAAATTCACTCATCCGGTGGGTAAAGGGGTCATCGACCATAGAAACGGCCGTATGATAACCTGTATTACCTGCCATGATCCCAAGGGCACTAATTATAGATATAATCTGGTTATGGACGGTAAGGAAGAACTCTGCGTCCAATGCCATAATTATTAAAAGGGAGTGCCGGTATGATTTTGATGACAAGAAAGCTCCTTTTAACCATTATCATCGTTTTCACTATTGGTACGGGGGTGAGCGGTTCGGCCCATGCCTGGCAGTTAAAAATGGTTATGGCTGCCGATAAAAATGGCGGCAGGCTTTTGAACCCGGCCTCTTTCTACATAGATAAGGCTCATAAACGGTATTATATTGTTGATAGCGGCCATAATCGCCTGTTATCCTTTGATCAGGCGGGCCAGCCCCTGCAATCCTTTAATGCCAAAGGCAGTTTGCGGCTGCCGGTGGCCATGACGAGGATTGGAGGCAGTACCCTCCTGGTAATGGAAAAGGGGCGGGACAGTCTAACCGTTATTAATCTCAAAGACCGGCAGGTTAAACGCCATATATTGGCCTCACGGCGGATATTTCCCTCGCGTGTCAAATTGTCGGGCCGGAAAATTTATGTGCTTAATAAGGCCGATGGCCGGGTGGAGATCATGAATTTCCGACTTAAACCTGAAGAGTCTTTTGCCTGCACCGGCTGCCGGATGGGGTTTGTTGATTTTAGTCTGCTTGGCCGGGGCCGAGTGGCGGCCCTCACCGCCCTGGAGGGTGAGGTCAGGTATTTTGCCGCCGATGGTAAGGAGATAAAGAGGATCAAGCTCAGTCCCAGGCCGGATTTTGCCGCCGCATTTGCCATTGATCCGCGCCAGGGCCGGATTGTGGTGGCGGAACGTCACAGCGGTCATCTGAAGATATACAGTTCCAGCGGTCAGCTGCAAAATGAAATTCTGACTCGCGGGGAACGTCCTGGACAACTGCTGTATCCAATTGAGCTTCAATTTGATCCCTGGGGCCGTTTATGTGTTCTTGATGAGGGTAATGGCCGTTTGGCCGTTTTTAGGGAATAAAAAGTGATGGTATGATTTTTTTTCTCTTGTTGATTGTTACCATAATAATGGCGCCCGTCAATCTCTGGGCCTCGGTATCTGGTGAGTGCGCCAACTGTCATGTCATGCATGCCAGTCAGCAGGCCGTTACTTCCACTCCTCATGACGCTCTCCTCAATAATACCTGTCTCGGCTGTCATACCGGTACTAATGATGGTACTAATTCTACCCCCTTTGTCTATACCACCGGGGTCAATGATCTTTCAACTTCTCTTGCCGGTGGTAATTTTAAATTTGCTGACGATAATGATCGCTATGGCCATAATCCAGTTGAATTAGCCGGCGGGGTTGACACTACTCTGACCAGTCCGCCAGGCTGGAAGACGGGCTTTAACGCCAATGATCAGGTCGGTGGCAGCAGTCCTAACTGGAGCGCGAATAACCTGAGCTGTGCGGGTACCTATGGCTGCCACGGCCGCCATAATAGTGACGGCATATTCGGTTCTCATCATAATCATCCTACCACCGGGGCCATGACTACGGCGGATAAAGTCGGCAACAGCTATCGTTTTCTTTACGGAATCAAGGGCTATGAGGATAGTGATTATGAGTATCAGGCTGCCAGCGCCAATGGTCAGCATAATGTCTATTTTGGAACGGCTCGCAGTGGGGCCGAATCTACTGCCGATACGCCGGTGAACACCCACACCATGAGCTATCTGTGCGCTGAATGCCATGGCATTTTCCATAGTGGGCCGGGGAATGAGGGAATCTCCAATACCTCTGATACTTTTTTCTCTGATCCCTGGATCAGGCATCCCGTTGACATATCCATGCCCAGCAGCGGTGAATACACCTCTTACAGCAGCTATAATCTGACTGCCCCGGTGGCCAGTGATGATATCAGTGACAGCACTGTGGATATGAGTCTGCCGGGGGACAGGATTGTTATGTGTCTTTCCTGCCATCGGGCGCATGCCAGCCCCTATTATGCCGGTTTGCGCTGGAACTATCGTGGTACCGCAGGTACCTGGGTTAATGGTTGTGCCATCTGCCATTCAGATAAGAGTTGATACCGGCAATAATTTATGAAAATTTTAAGTCTTTTTACACCTTTATTTTTGTTTCTCACCCTCTGCTCATGTGTAACCATGGACGGCGTGACAGCTCCTGCCTCCTCTACCATGGTCAAAGATACCTATCAGGCGGGACGGGCGCAGTTGTCCTTGCTGTTCGCTGTTAAGGGGGCTGTTACAGGACAGGCCCTGCGCTTTGAACTGAAAAATGTGGAGCTGCACGCTGGGGACCGCTGGTATTCCCTTCTTGAAGACAAAGCGCTAAACCTCGATCCGGCCCGCATTCACGGCGGTCAGCGCCTTTTAAACCGCCTTTCACTGCCCCCTGGTAATTATGACCGGGTTCGCCTCTCCATTGGCGGGGCCGGAATTATAGAGCGGCCCCTTAACCCCTCTCTTAGGCTGGCCGCCGATGACAGCAGCTGCCTTTTTATCACCTGGGATATCCGGCGGGCCGGCAGTATCGTAAATGGCAAAAATATCAGTATTCATCCCCAGCATATCCCCCTGACCACCGAGCTGGCCTATGTAAGCTGCCCCGTGATAAACACCATCTATATTATTCGGACGGATAACAATCGGATCTGCGGGGCCTGGGGGATGAGTGGTTCTCCTGGCCGGATGGCGGTTTTTAAGAACCTTGATGAATTAATAGTTTTGGCTCGGAAAGGGCGGGAGATCAGAATTATTGAATTATCATCGGGGCGTCTGCGGGATGTAATAAAACTTCCCATGCTCATGGCTCCGGTCTTTATGGCGGTTGACAAGAGCGGCCGTTACGCCTTTCTGCTGGATCGTCAGGATGACTATGTGAGCAAGATAGATTTGCGAACCGGAGCCTTCGTTAAGCGGGTACGGGTGGCTTCCCAGCCTGATTTCCTGGATATTGCCGCCGATGATACTCTGGAATTGTCTTCGGCAATCTCACAGAAGGTTGTCTTGATAGATGCTTCGACTATGAACACGCTGGCCGCTATCGCCGACAGCGGCGGCCCTCAAGGCCTGATGATAACGGGACATTATCTCTATATCGCCGAGAAAACCGCTAATAATATCGCCCGGTATAATCTGGAAAGCGGCGGGATTGAACGCCACGCTGTGGGGCTGGGCCCGGAACGTCTGATGGCCTATAATAATTATGTTTATGTTACCAACTTGTATTCCGGCACCCTGTCTATGCTCATTGCCGGCCAGAATGAGGTCTTTCGTACTATAAGGGTGGGGCTGGAGCCTGGTGAAATGGCTGTTTCATCCTCGCGCGACTGGCTGTATATTACCACTTCATCCGGCCTGTCGGTATTGGATCTTACCACCCATCGTCTAACGGCCGTTATTGACCTCCAGGCTAAGCCTCTGGATGTTGTTGTTATTCAGTAGCAAAATCACGGTTTTTAAACCATCTGTCAGACTTAACGCAAAAGTAAGTTCACCAGCACCTCATCTCCGCCCGTTTCAGCCCTCTCACGTACAGGAAGTACAGACTCAAGGGAGAAACAAACGGATCTAAGGCACTAATGAACTCTACACTATTGGGCAGCATCAACTTTGGTGCCCTTGGTGAATATTACACGCAAAACTCTGACCGATACCACTGGCAAAAACTATAAACTGCATTGCAGGGTTAAGAGCATAAGGGGTATTTGAGTAAAAGGCCTGGCTGAACGGTTAGGCTGATTCTACGAAATTAGTCAGTATATTGACTTCTTCGGGGTCAGTGGCGAGCCATTCCAAAGCATCATGAATGTTTTGAAATATTTGCACCTTTCCTCTGTGGTCTTCGGCAAACATTGCGTAAGCACGTGCCATACCAAAAAATATTGGGGAATCAGGTACTAAAATTGCCAGTAAACACCCTGGCTTGTTCGTTTCTTGTTGGGCGCAATTAGTTGCGTCTTTAACGCTTAAACTCTGTAAATCCGTTATGTTCCGGCAGTCGGTGAGCTGCCTGAGATTGATTTTCCCCGCCATTTCCTTATTAACGCTTATCACATGTTGTAAGAGGTCGTCAACCGCAATTTTACCGGACACCTTGGTCAGAAGAAAATTATGTCCCTTGAAATAATATCGTGAAAATCCCATATATGAATATGTCGCAGCCGAATTATTATTTTTTGTTTAATGCCTGTTTCGCAACAAGTATCTTAATTATACCCCCCCGCCA
>CAZZJP010000013.1:0-22784 GCA_964654555.1 uncultured Desulfobulbia bacterium | reverse complement strand
ATATAACCTAAAAGATGTTAAATAATCACCGTTCGCTTGATAGCCTGAACCACCTCTTCTGGGTCATCTATTATGCTGAAATAAAAGAGATCCTCATGTTTGATGTTACCGGCGGCCACCAGACTTTCCTTGATCCATTTAACCATCCCGCTCCAGTATTCACTGCCCACTAAAATAATGGGAAAACTCTTGATTCTCCGGGTCTGAATCAGGGTTACGGCCTCGAATAATTCGTCAAGGGTGCCAAAGCCGCCCGGCATGCCGACAAAGGCCATGGCGTATTTAATGAACATTACCTTGCGGACGAAGAAATATTTAAAGCTTAAAGGCAGGTTGGAATATGGGTTGGCCTCCTGTTCAAATGGCAGGTTTATGTTCAGCCCCACGGAAACACCATCGGCCGCCGCCGCCCCCTTGTTAGCCGCCTCCATAATTCCGGGGCCGCCGCCGGTGATGATGGCGTAACCGGCCTCGGCCAGACCATAGGCTATTTTCTCAGTAACGCCGTAGTATTTATCTTCCGGTTTAGTACGAGCTGAGCCGAAGATGGAGACCGCCGGCTGGTTGATTTCGGACAGGCTGTCAAAGCCGTCCACGAATTCCGACATGATCTTGAACAGGCGCCAGGAATCGCCGACATTGAAGTTGTCGAGCCAATATTGCTGCTTTTCAAGGTGGTTATTGGAAATTTTCTGCATGTATTCTCCAGTTTTTAGATTAGAGAAGAGCTAACTGTCTCTCTATGACTTTCCAGCATATCCTATTATCAATAGGTTATAATGGGGTAAATTTAATGCAGTCGGTTAATCTGCTTTAAAAGTTGGGCCGCCTTCTGGTTGGTGCCATGGATTTTCAGGAGGCGGGATAATATCGCTCTGGCTTCGGTGAGGCGGTCTGCTGATTTATAGAGAGTGGCCGCGAGCAGCAGAATATCCGTGTCCCGCGGGGCTGAATCAAGGGCCTGACGGACGGCGTCTATGGCTTCATCAATGGTACCCGCCTCACTCAGTACCCAGGCCAGCCGTCGCCAGTTTCCGGCATCCTCATTGTTGATTTCAACAGCCTGGCGGCAGAGGTCAACGGCAATATTAATTCCCTGCTTTTCCATGGCATAAAGTTCACCCAGCATGCTTAATGACAATGCGTCCCGATTATTGCTGGCAATAGCTCGCTGCAGGCAGGTAATGGCCTCCCTGTATTGTCCTTCACCCCGCAGGGCCTGGCCGAGATAACGGTATACCTGGTCGTGACCCAGATCATTGCCTGATTCTAACCAAGGTTCACAATATTCCCAGGGATGGTTGTCCTCTCTTGTGTGGCCCACGGCTTCTCCCTTGGCTCGGCGCAGTACCTTGATGGCCTTTTTATACTGGCCTTGGGCGCAATAAAGCTGGCCCAGCTGCAGGAGAAGGTCAAAGCAGGAATCATCCACTGTTAGAGCTTTTTCAAAATATTTCAGGGCTGTTACGTTGTCGGTACCTCTTAAATGGGCAAAACCAAGATTAAACAGAGCCATGAAATCTCTGGGTTTAATGGCTGTAATCTGCTCAAAGAGGGGAATGGCCTTTCTGTAGCGTTCAATTTGGGCGTAGATGACCCCCAGGCTGTTTAAGAGGTTGATATTTTCTGGATTCAGGTTCAGGCCCAGGCGGTATTCCTGGATAGCGCTGTTTATATCGCCCTCGTTATAATATATGTCGCCGCTGATATTAAGGCTTACTGAATCAAAGGAGGTAATGGCACCGGGGCTGTAGAAGGAGGCGTGGGCCAGGGCCTTTTCGGCGTTCATGGGAATGTCGATTTTTTTGAAGCCGGGGCAGGGATAGCAGGCCATTCCCTGGGAAAAGGTGCCGAGCTGTAATTTTTTGAGTCTGGAGCTTAGATTATGAGCCCACTGCTCGGTCTCCCGCTCATCCAGACCGGCCAGGTAAATTATACATTTCTCTGTACCGGCGGGGATAGCAACAGCATCAGCCCCCACGAGGGAGAGAACCCGTTCCGGGAAGGGGGTATCTCTGACTATATCGCGTTTGAGGAGAATAATGGAGAATTGATTAACGCCGCGCCAGATATTTTTCAGGGCGCTCATAGTTGCCGGAGCTATGGGGGGCAGCTGGTTGTTTTCCGGGCTCTGGGCGGCGCTGGAACAGAGGGCGAAGGCGCCGCGTTTTTTGGCTGTACGCAGGGCCTGCCAAGCCTGGGATAGCGGCAGGCAGTCTGTCTCGGCTTTTATCTTTTGCTCCATGGGGCTAAGCGGGGCAATGCCGATATGGGCCTTGACGATATTATGACGTTTAAGCTTCCGGAGGATGGAATAACCCAGCTTCTGAGCCTCAGGTTCATTCGTCCCTGGACAGGGCAGGGCGAAGATCCCGGCTCCAAGATGATGCAGAGAGGATATTCCCCCCAATAATGAATCGAGATAGGCCCCGGTGCGGCTGATATTGGCCAGGGCCTGGCTGGCGTCCTGGCCCCGGTGGGCTATTTCAATGAGCAGCAGTTGGTCTTCGGCCTCTTGATCCGCAGGCGGCAGCAGCCAGTCCGGCCGGGATGCCTCCTGGTCGGTGAGGAGATTTATTTTCTGGCGGAGGTGAGCGGCATTTAAAAGACCGGACATTGGATCCATTGACCAGGTCTTAATGAGGCGTAGTTCACGCCTGACCTGCCTGCCCCGCTCGATAAACCAGGAAGGTGAGTTGGCATAGAGGGTGGGGGGGCCGCCGATAATAACGGCAACAACAATTGGTTTTTGGCCAACGGTCAGAGGCAGAAAGGCGGTCTGACTTTCATTGTTGATGATTACCCGCCGTTCTTTAAGAACCAGATCAATACCTGTCTTTACGGCCTCGGGCCAGTTGTGAATATCCAGCGGTCTAATCGTACCGTTTGGCGCGATGATATGGGCAATGGCTGCCTGGCGGCAGGTAAATATTTCCCTGATAGTCTGGCACAAAAGTGGTTCATGACGGTAAAAATCGGCCTCAGTAAGGTCAATGTTGGGGAAGTAAAAGGGGAGGGGCGTAATTTCAGGCTTCATGGGTAAGGGGCTGATAGTTTGTTAGGCCGAAATTTTAGTCATGCTGATTGAAAACCAACAATAAACTGTCGGCCAGTTGTGGAATTTCTTTGTCACTGACTGTCCGTAAATCAAGGATGTATTTATCATGCTCTATGCGGCCAATGACCGGCAGGGGGAGTTGGCGGAGGCTGGTTTCCAGTTTATTTAACGTCATGGCGGCGGGCTCCAGGGCTAAGGCGCGGGTGGGCAGGCCCCGCTCCGGCAGGGCACCGCCTCCCACTCTTGATTCCGTATCGAGATATGACAGACGACAGAGTCCGGTAAGCTGACTGCCAAGCCGCCGTTTCAGGCGGGCGGCCCGTTGGCTGATTACTGTCATGGGGGCGGCCAGCATGGCGAGAGTGGGGATTTGCCGGCGGGCCTGCTCGGGATCATAATAGAGTCTTAATACTGTTTCCAGGGCCGCCAGGGTGAATTTGTCGATCCGCAGGGCGCGGTTTAAGGCGTCACTTTTTATGGCCGCGATAATTTCTTTTTTGCCCAAAATTAGTCCGGCCTGGGGGCCGCCCAAAAGTTTGTCGCCGCTGAAGGTAACCACGTCAACCCCACCCTTTAATATCTCGCCTACCGTAGGTTCGGCCGGCAGGCCGAAAATCCCCATATCCATCAGCGAGCCGCTGCCCAGATCTTCCATAACAGGCAGGCTGTATCTGGCACCCAGTTTTACCAGATCCGGCAGACTGACCTCGGAGGTAAAACCGATGAGCCGGTAATTGCTGGTATGCACCTTGAGAATGAGAGCGGTATCAGGCCCTATGGCAGTCTCATAATCTTTGAGGTGGGTACGGTTTGTGGCCCCAACCTCCATCAGGCGGGCTCCGCTTCTTGTCATCACATCGGGAATGCGGAAGGAGCCGCCGATCTCCACTAACTGGCCTCTGGAGACAATCACCTCCCGGCCCTGGGCCAGAACGCTTAAACAGAGGAGGACAGCGGCGGCGTTGTTGTTAACCACCAGGGCGGCTTCGGCTCCGGTGAGATCGCAGAGAATATCCTCGACTAAGGAATAACGGCTGCCTCGTTTGCCGGTATTTAAATTAAATTCCAGGTTGGAATAATGCCCCCCCACCTCGGCCAGGTTGTTTAAGGCGGCTTCTGGCAGCAGGGAACGGCCCATATTGGTATGCACCACTACTCCGGTGGCGTTGATGAGCCGTTGAAAGCGGGGTCGGTTGAGCTCTTGGATACGGGCGCTGATGGCGGTCTTCAGGACGGGGCGGCTCAACTCATCTTCTCCCTTCAGGGTCTGGGTGAGGATGGCGTTTCGTTTCTGCTCAAGTATCTCCCGTATGGCCCGTTTTATGAGGACAAGGGGGGCCGTTTCAACAGCTGGATCGGCAGGGGGGGCGGCAAACCAGGTCAGGCATTCATCGACCTTGGGGATGGCGCGTAATAATTGTTGTTTGTCCGTTGTCATATCGGATTGTTGGTTTTCTTGTGAGATTAAATCCAGGGTCTCTCCTGGCCTGGCAATTATGCCGGAACTAAGTTGGGCATATTACTACAAAACTAAAATAGAATTGCCTTTATTTGTCAATAGTTATGTCTGGCAGGGCCGCCATATAGTTTAAGAGCCGCGCCATGGCCTCGTTAATTATGGTGAAGCGGCTCTGATCGGTCAGCATCTCGGCTGGCTGCTGGATATAGGGGGCTTCAATTAGTTCATCGGCACTGTTGGCAATAAGTTTTTCCAGGCTCTCTTTGGTGGTTTCGAGATGAAACTGCAGGGCCAGCACCCGTTCCTGATAAACGAATCCCTGGTTACGGCAGACCTCGCTTTGGGCCAGATGAGCGGCTCCGGCGGGCAGGGCGAAAGTGTCGCCGTGCCAGTGAATGACGGTGAGTCCCCGGCCGAACACCTCTCGCAGACCGGGGCTGAGGCCGGGATCGGGAATGATGGGCCACCAGCCAATTTCTTTTTCGGCGTTGGCCGTAATCCGCCCCCCCAGGACATCGGCAATGAGCTGGGCGCCGAGGCAGATACCCAGCACCCGGCCGCCCCGCTTGATGACCTTAGCAATAAATTTCTTCTCTCTCTTAAGCCAGGGGAATTTATCCTCCTCATAGATATTCATGGGGCCGCCCATGACAATGAGCCAATTAATATCGCCGGGGTCGGGCAGGGGCTCATTGTTAAAGAGACAGGTATTGCTGATGGCAGCTCCATGCTGCCCGGCCCAGGTTTCAATGCTGCCCAGGCCTTCAAAGGGGACATGCTGTAAATAATGCATCTTCATTTTGTGCTTTCCTTTTTGTTAAGAGTCATTTTGATGTCCAGAACCGGGGTCTTGTCCATGGCGTCTAAACCTCGTACCGTGATTAGATTTTGTTCGATAGCCAGTACCCGCAGTTGGGAGAGGGCGATGGGGTTGGGGCGCACAGGACTGCGGGTGGCGAATACTCCCCGTATGGGGCGGCTCGTGTCACCCCTGGGATGAACCCGGAGAATATCACGCCGGGATTGATTGAACCAGAAGAGAACCAATATGTCATCACCGGCCCTTATACCGTCTAAGCCCTGGATATATTGGGGGTATAGCTCAATAATACCCTCTTCTGAGGATATATCGTAACTCCTCGGGGTCTCCCGGCGGAGTTGGAGATCGCAATGGAGGATACCTATGGGGTTTATGGTTATATCGGTCATGATTTTTCTCCTGTTGTCTGAAGTAAAGCTGACTGCTATCCACTTCAAAAGTCAAGAAAAAATGTAACTGAGCGGCCTAAAATTAATTATTAAATTATTTACTTTTTTTGAATTAAAATTTGACATGGAGCTTAATAACTTTATACAATTTTTGTGACTATTCGGCCGGGGGAATAAACTTCCATTAATTCTGCCGGTTAACTATTCTGGAGTATGTCTATATTCTGAGCACTTTGCTTATGGATTTTGGCACATCCTGACTCGATTTGATCAGGCTCAAGCTGTACCTGAGTATTGTTTTTAAACTAACTTTAAATCTTTGAATTGTGAGGTTGATATGACCGCCTTGGAACACCACGGAAAAGGCACAGAGAAGATGACTGATGATGGCATCAGGGCTATATTCGAGCCCGCTTCGGTGGCTGTGGTGGGGGCTTCGCAGCGGCCGGGCAGTGTGGGGCGGGCGGTGTTTAAGAACCTCCTCGAGGGCGATTTTTCCGGGGTACTTTATCCGGTAAACGTCAAGGGCGGTTCGGTATGCGGGGTGGCGGCTTACAGGAATCTGGCCGAAATTCCGGGGCCGGTGGAACTAACAGTGATAATTGTCCCCGCTCCTCTTGTGGCGGGAGTGGCCCGGGAAGCCGGGGAAAAGGGTGCCCGGGGGATTATCGTTATCTCGGCTGGTTTTCGGGAGGTGGGTAAGAACGGGCTGGCCCTGGAAGAGGAGTTGACCGCGGTCTGCCGGGAGTATGGGATCAGTCTCGTGGGGCCCAACTGCCTTGGGGCGATTAATACCGATGCGGCTTTTGGCTTAAACGCCAGTTTTGCCCGCCGCCCGCCTTTAACTGGCAATATCGGTTTTATCAGCCAGTCCGGCGCCCTCTGCACGGCGGTGCTGGATTACGCCGCCCGCAAGAATATCGGCTTTTCCAAATTTATATCGGTGGGCAATAAGGCCGATATTGATGAACTGGCCCTCTTGAAATACCTCCATGATGATCCTCAGACCAGGGTTATCATGATGTATGTTGAAGACCTGCGGCACGGTTTCCCCTTTATTGAAGCGGTGCGTGAGATCACCGGCGGCAGCAGGCATACCCCTATTGTTGCCGTTAAATCAGGCCGCACTGCTGCCGGGGCGGCGGCGGTGAGTTCTCATACCGGCTCTCTCGCCGGTTCCGAGGCCATTTACGATGCTATCTTTCATCAAAGCGGTATTTATCGGGCTCAGACCATAGGTCATCTTTTTGATTACGCCGTCGCCTTTGCCACTCAGCCCCTGCCGCGTTCGAACCGGGTGGCAATTATTACCAACGCCGGCGGCCCTGGGATAATCGCCACCGATATTACCATGAACGTCGGACTCACTCTGGCTGAGTTTGCCCCTGAAACTGAAGAGGTTCTGGCCGCCGCTCTGCCATCCACCGCCAATATTCATAACCCGGTGGATGTTATCGGGGACGCCGGAGTTGACCGTTATAAGGCTGCCTTTGAGGCGGTGCTGCGGGACGAGAATGTGGATGGGGTCATCTTTATCCTTACTCCGCAGTCCATGACCGATATTTATGCCACGGCTCAGATTATTCCTGACCTGGCCCGTCGCAGCGGCAAGCCGGTGTTAACCTCTTTTATGGGTGAGATGGATGTCCGGGATGCCATTGATTTTTTAGAGCGGAACCATATGCCCCATTATCATTTTCCGGAGATGGCGGCCCGAGCCATGGGGGCCATGTATAAACACGCCCGCTGGATTAACCGTCAGCATTTAATTGAGTTAGAAATTTCCCCGGATCGGCAGCAGGTCAGGGAGCTCATTAAGGCCGCCCTGGATTCGGGCAAGACCTATCTTGGCGAGGTGGAAGGTAATGAAATCCTGGCTGCTTACGGTTTTCCTGTTCTGCCAGCCCGCCTGACGACTACCCCGGAGGAGGCCGCGGCGGCGGTGCTGGAATTTGGCAGAACCGTATTCAAAATTGTCTCCCCGCAGGTGGTGCATAAATCCGACCTGGGCGGGGTGCGGATCGGTATTGAAACCGAGGAAGAGGCCAGGGCTGCCTTTACTGATATTGTCAGTACGGTGAGCAAAAATGCCCCCCAAGCCGAGATAGAAGGGGTGTATGTCCAGCAGATGGCCCCCAAAGGGGTGGAGGTGATTCTGGGGATCAACCGCTACAAGACCTTCGGGCCGCTCTTGATGTTCGGGCTGGGCGGTATATTCGTCGAGATATTTAAGGATGTCACTTTTCGTCTGGCTCCCATTCGTCATAATGCCGCCCGGGCCATGATTCGTTCCACCAAGGCCTATCCCATGCTGAACGGGGCCAGGGGTGAAGAGCCCTGCGACACCAATGAGCTGGAACGTTGTCTTACTCTGCTTTCCGCTCTTGCCGTTGATAATCCGGAGATTGCTGAGCTTGACATTAACCCCTTGATTGTTCATCCCGACGGCCAGGGCTGTTCGGTGGCCGACTGTCGTATCCTGCTGGATTTGGAGCGCATGTAATAGAATATGTTTCTACGGCTGAACGTGGGTATAAGAGACTGAACAGGCTGCCACAATCCCAGTGGCAGACCATAAAAAAACAGGAGATTAATATGGACTATTCCCGACTTGGGATTGATTTGCTGGTACCATTATTTTGTCAGGGCGTCAAGGAAACTCTGGAGCAATGTACCGGCCGGGAGGTTAACTATTCCAATACGATTTTGAGTATTCCCAAAATCAGTATCCGCCCAGATATGGGTGGTTTCGTGGAACTTTTTGGTGACTATAACGGGCTGGCAGTGATGAATTTTTCCAGCGATGTCGCTCTGGCTATTTATAAGGACTATATGACTACCATGGGTATTCCAGCCGCGGATCTGGTCAAGAATGCCACTTCTGTGGAGGTTGCTGATACCATTGGTGAACTGATTAACCAGGTTATGGGCAAAACCCAGCAACTCATTGAGATTGAATATGATCTAAGCGCCCAGCGTGGCCAGCCCAAGGCCCTTAATCTTAATCACGCCATCAGTTTGACCCCTGAGCTGGCCCTGGGAACCATGGATATGGCCAATATCCTGCTAGACAACCGGCGTGTTGTCTTTCAGATGGATCAGATGCGTTTTTATATGGAACTGGCCATGGAGAGAATGAGCTTTGTCAATTTAGATCTCTCCTGAGCCGTTATGATCGTAAAAATCTAACCTGGGCTTGTCTGGGAATGCCTATATTCGCCGTTATCAGGAAATGTCGATTGCCGTTAGGTTGTAAGCCGATTTTTTATCGAACCGCTAAAGGTGAGCCCTGCCGGCTGACTGACCAGATTATGCCGCTTAAAACCCCCGCCTGTGAATTAAGGCTATGAGTGCCGCTACGCAAAGGAAAATTGAGGAACTGGAGACCAAAGTCCAGGCCTTGAGTTCCAAAAATATCCAGCTCTCGGAAACCTGTGAGGATTATCTGCTTCTTGCCGCCATCTCCGAGCTGGTTAATACTCATCATGGTAATCTTGCCGATCTCCTTGTCGGAGTTATGGAGAGAATATGTCTGCTCCAGGGCATTCCCTTTTGCGCCTATTGCGTAAAAGCCGGTGATAGATTGCTCTTTAAGGAATATTATTTTTCTCTTTCCGACGCGCCTCTGAGCGCCAGGCAGATCAGTATTCCCAGTGATTTTTCAACTAAACACACTGTTCATTGCTGTGTTGGTAAAAAACTCAATTCCTCTTGCAGGCCCTTTAAATTTGGCGACTTTGAATTTACTCCCAAGGCCGTCATGCTTATTGCCTGCCACAGCAGTTTAAGTCCAGCCTATCTCTTTTTTGCCGGTAACACCAACACCCCTGAAGCCTATTTGCGTAAAAAGGCCTCTCTGCTGGAGCGGATCACTGAGATAATCTGCACCCGGATTGATAATATGCTCCTCGCTGACAGTCTGGGGGAGCTGAACAAGAAACTCGACCAGAAGGTGATTAAACGCACTAGGCAGTTAGCTGAGGTCAATGAAGAGTTGCGGCGGGAAATTTTAGATCGCCGCCAGGCCCAGCGGGAGTTGAATGAGGAACGGGAACTTTTGATGGTAACCATGGCCAGCATTGGTGACGGGGTGATCAGTACTGATACCGAGGGCCGGGTGGTATTGATGAATAAGGTGGCCGAGGAACTTACTGGCTGGTCGATGAAGGAGGCCGGTTCGCGGCCTCTTACGGAGATATTCCGGATTATTAACGAGCAAAGTCGCGAACCCTGTGAAAATCCGGTGGATAAGGTTATGAAGTTCGGTGAGGTCAGGGGTCTGGAAAATAATAATACTGTTCTTCTCGCCAGATGCGGCCGGGAAATTCTGATCGGTGACAGCGGTGCCGCTATCAGGGATATCAGCGGCCGGATTATCGGGGTGGTTCTGGTGTTTCGGGATATTACCGAGTCTCGGCGGCTGGAGTCCGAGATGTTTAAGGCCCGGAAGCTGGAATCGGTGGGGGTGCTGGCCGGTGGTATCGCCCATGATTTTAATAATCTTCTGGCCGGTATTATGGGTAATATCAGCCTGGCTATGCTGCGGAGCAAAAAGGATGATGATATATATTCCTTGCTCGCTGAGGCGGAAAAGGCGTCGCATAGAGCCAGAGATTTGACTCAGCAGTTATTAACCTTTGCCAGGGGAGGTGAACCGGTGAAGAAATTATCTTCCATTGCCGACATTATTCGTGACTCATCCGCCTTTGTTCTGCGGGGCAGCAAGGTGGGGATTGAATATGCCATCGCCCCTGATCTTCTGCCCCTGGAGATTGATCCCGGCCAGATCAGCCAGGTTATCAGAAATCTTATCGTTAATGCCGTGCATGCTATGCCCGCCGGCGGCCTGATCAAAATTAAGGCGGAAAATTATTATATAGCCTCTACCACAGCTGAAAATCTGCCACCCGGAGCCTATGTCAGTTTGCGGGTGGTGGATAACGGCATCGGGATTAAACCGGAGTTGCTTGAGAAGATATTTGATCCATATTTCAGCACCAAGCAGATCGGCAGCGGTCTGGGATTGGCAATTACCCACTCTATTATTCGTAAACATCACGGTGAGATCCGGGTTGAATCGTGGCTGGGCAAGGGTACTGAATTTATCATCCTCCTGCCCGCTCTTGAGCGTGTTAAGCTGCAAGCGCCGGAGAAAAAGGCTGCCACCCCTGAACTGCACAGGGGCCAGGGCCGGATTTTGATTATGGATGATGAGGAGATGCTTAGAACGATGTTGTTTGTGATGCTTTCCCGCTGCGGATATGAGGTTATACAGGCCGTTGACGGTGAAGAGGTGGTGCGAATATACCGCGAGGCAGCGGCAGAAGGCAAGCCCATTGATCTGGTGATTATGGATCTCACAATTCCCGGCGGCATGGGCGGCAGGGAGGCCGTGCGTGAGCTGCGCCTTTTTGATCCGCATGTCAAGGCCCTAGTGGCCAGCGGCTATTCCAATGACCCGGTAATGGCCGATTATGCCGCGCACGGTTTCAGCGGTGCCATCGCAAAGCCCTTTAAATTTCAGGAACTTTGTGAGCAGGTACAGAAGATTTTGGATTGACTCAGTTATATATACAGTTTTCGTAGCTATTCAGCAGTGTTCCAGCTCGGAGTCTACGCTTACCTATGACTTCGAAGCATACTTTGGAGAAGGCATAGGTAAGCGAAGACTCCGAATGGGCGAAGATAGGGGGCTGGTGAATAGTTACCAGTTCTCTACGGCCTTGGTTTTTTAGCCGGCCGCAGTTTTCATGGCGATACAATTTGCGATTTGAATCTAATTGTTGTATAATTCCCTCCTCCCACAGCTTTTGGAAGTATCAATTCCCTGTTACGTATAGATAATTGCTGGTTCAAGCGTTATTCGTTGTCTAAAAACGGAAAACGGTACTCTTTTTTCAGGTATTTGTCTGTGCGCTTTCTATCTGTGCTTTTTTCTCGCTGACTTTCTATCGACTTTGTCTATAGTCGTTGACATTAACCAACTCCATGGCGGAGTTACAAAAGGAATTTATGGATTTTAAAACCTTTAATTTTCACTCTTCAATTGCCGCGGGCATTGAAGCGGCAGGCTATCAAACGCCCACCCCCATTCAGCGGAAGGCAATTCCGGCAGTTTTGAAGGGGCAGGATATCATGGGGCTGGCTCAAACAGGCACCGGCAAGACTGCGGCCTTTGTTCTGCCCATTTTAGAACGGCTGATCAACGGTGGACGAGGCTTTGTCCGGGCCTTGATTGTTGCTCCTACCCGTGAACTGGCGGAGCAGATTAACGACAATATCTGTACTCTTGGTAAAAAAACCGGTCTTCGCAGTATTTCGATCTATGGCGGGGTGAATATCACTACTCAGATTGCCAAACTGGCACGGGGGGTTGATATTGTCGTTGCCTGCCCTGGGCGGCTCCTCGATCATCTCAAACAGCGGACAGTCTCGCTTTCCCGGCTTGAGGTGCTGGTTCTCGATGAGGCGGATCATATGTTTGATATGGGCTTTTTCCCTGATATTAAGCGGATTATGCAGCAGCTTCCGGCTCGTCGGCAGAATCTTCTTTTTTCGGCCACTATGCCGAGGGAGATTCTTCATCTGGCCAGGGAGGTATTGTATCAGCCGGTAACTATTCAGATCGGTATTACGGCCCCGGCCGATACCGTCACCCATGCCATTTATCCGGTGGCGCATCATCTAAAAACCAGGCTTCTGCTTGAACTCTTAAAAAATACGAGTACTGAATCGGTATTGATCTTTACCCGTACCAAACATCGGGCTAAACGTGTTGGTGAACAATTAGCCAAAAAGGGGTTTAAAGCCGCCTCAATTCAAGGCAATCTGTCGCAGAACAGACGGCGGGAGGCCCTGAATGGCTTTCGTGACGGAACTTACCAGATCCTGGTCGCAACTGATATTGCCGCCAGGGGAATTGATGTATCTGGAGTTTCGCATGTGATTAACTATGATATTCCCAACACCCCAGATGCCTATATCCACCGGATTGGCAGAACCGGCCGGGCTGCCCGTACTGGTGAGGCTTTTACCTTAGTCACGGATGATGATATCAATGTAGTTCGAGGAATTGAGCGGGTTCTTGGCGCCCGGATTAAAAGCAAGGTTCTTGATGATTTCGATTATGATATACCGGCGCCGAAAAATAACCAGGAGTTCGCCCGACCGCCCCGTAAACCGGTTCCCCGTCATAAGTCACTCCATAGACAAAAAAAGACTGGGCCAAAACCATCCAGATCAACCTCGCCGGCCGGGGCTAAACCCGCAAGGCCACAACAACGGCCAGCCGGCAGTAAACCGGCTGCCGGGTCTAAACCTAAACCCCGGCACGGAGGCGGTTCCTTCCGCTCCAGACGCTCCAGATAGGTCTTTCCGGCTTGCGTCGTCGGGCCGGGGGTTAGGGGTGGCGCGGCCCGCGCCACCCCTAACCCCGCATAGAGAACGGCGAACGGTGCGCCGTTAGGAACTCCAGGAAGCGGGGTTTCGGCGGCGTCCGCTTAGTAGGGTCTGTAAATAAACGGTCATGGCCAGTCTTGTTTCTTTACAGACCCTTATTTTTTCTTGGTCATCTCTTGTAAAATATCTTTGATCTTATTTAATTCCTGACCGTATTTTGTCCAGTTAGCCTGTTTCAGATAGTTTTGGGCCTTGTTGTAATATTTCAGAGCCTTCTCTGCCATGTCGGGCAGCGACCCTGTTGGCGACCCGCTAATGGCTTTTTGTACTTGGGCGGCGGGGACGGATTCCACCGCAAAGACGGCTCGCAGGGCATCATCGAGATTATCGCGCATTTGCAGTTTATCTCCAAGCGCGACAATGACCCTCTTTAGTTCCGGCATCCTGCTTTGTTCTGACTGGAGGTAAACCGGCTCCACATACAGAAAGGAATGATCAATTGGAATAACCAGTAGATTGCCGCGGATAACGCTGGAACCCATCTGCCCCCATAGGGTTAACTTGGAAGATATCTCGGGCTTTTGGTTTATCCGGGCGTCAATCTGTAATGGCCCGTAAATCAACTTTTCCTTGGAGAGCCGGTATTCCAATAATTGGCCATAGTTCTTACCGTCGCAACGGGCGCACAGCCAGGCCACCATATTATTCTTCTTCGATGGCGTAAAGGGCAGCATCAAAATAAATTCTTCCGATTTGGTGTCCGGCAACCTCATAATAATATAATAAGGTAACATTGTCTGTTCACTCTTATTGTAGACCTCGGACGGTAAACTCCATAAATCTTCCTGGTTATAGAAGACCTGGGGGCTTGTCATGTGAAATGTATTATACATTTCTCCCTGAATGCGGAAGAGATCCATGGGGTAACGTATATGAGTCCTCAGGTCGGCGGGCATCTCGCTTATGGGTTTAAAGAGGGTGGGGAATATTTTTTTATAGGTCTGAATTATCGGATCTGACGGGTCAATTACATAATAGGAGATGTCCCCGTTATAGGCGTCAATAACCACCTTGACGGAATTGCGAATATAATTCAGCCCTCTGCTGCCTTGAGACTGAGTAAGAGGCTGGGAATAAGGAAACATATTTGAGGTGGTATAGGCGTCATGAATCCAGTAGAGCCGTCCATCTTTACCCACTACGAGATAGGGATCAGAATCATACTGCAGAAAGGGGGCTATCGTTCTGTCCCGATCCGTAATGAGGCGATGGAACATGATACGGCTCTTATTGGTGACGTAATGGGTCAGCAGGATATTTATATCCGAGAAATTAGAGGCGTAAACCAGCTGGCGAAAAAGGCTGGAGAGCTGAACACCGCCTCTGCCCTGGTAAGAGGTATAGACGTTTTTATTGCCCTTGGGGTAATCGAATTCCTTGGTTTTGGTGTTGACAATGGCATATTGGTTCGTTTGTTCGCCATAGTAGATTTCCGGGCGTTTAATCGTCAGGACTTGTGAACTGGGCGGGATATTCTGGACAATCAAGTCCGGCATGCCGTCCTTGGTGATTTTGTTTACCGGGCTCATGACCAGGCCGTAACCGTGGGTGTATTTTAGATGGATGTTGATCCAGGTGCGGGCGCGGGCCGGGAGTCGTGAAGGAGGTAATTCCCGGGCCGCGAGGGCTACCTCGGTGTATTTATTCTTGAAATGATAGCGGTCAATATCCACATTTTTGAAATTATAATAAAGCCTGATTTCCTGTAATTGTCTGTATGTCTCGATCAGCGGTCTGGTATCCCAGAGCCTGACATTATGGATGGTAGCCTGATTTTCTTTTATGTTTTTGTAGGTTGTGTTCTGGCGTACCGGGAAAGATTTTTCTTTGATTTTGTTCAAGCCAAAGGCCAGGCGGGTGAATTTTATGTTATGGCGGATATAAGGGGTTTCCTTGCTTAATTCCGTGGGTTTAACGATATATTGCTCAATGATGCTGGGGTATAGCCAGGCGAAACCCACGAGAACCACAAAATAAGCAATAATGGAATAGAGTAGTAAATTCCATTTTTTGATGAAGGGCATCATAAAGGAAAGAATTGCCACCAGCAGAGCCATGATGCATACCGTCCAGTAGGCAGGAATCCGCGCGTGGATATCGGCATAGGATGCCCCGTATGCCACACCTGAGCCCGAATACATCAAGCCGTAGAGTTTCAGCCTGAAAATCAGGGCGATTCCGAGAAAAAACAGACCGCCGAGAACCGCGAGATGAGAGCGTACCTTCTGGTTTATGTAAAAGCGGTTTTCCTGGACGCCAACGGCTTGATCCATAAAATAGGAGACCGCTACCGCTAATAAAACAATAATCACAGACAATAAATACCACTGCTGGATAAAATCATAGAGTGGCAGTTGAAAGACATAAAATCCCACATCTTTGGCAAAAATCGGGTCGATTATCCCAAATTTACTGGCATGCAGGAATTGTAAGAAAATTTTCCATGAGTTGGCGGCGTTGGAACCCATGATGAATGAAAAAAACAGGATAATTGCGGACCATGAATATTTGGCGTATTTATCACTGAAAATGATATCAAAAACCGTCGTGGGCTGCTCTGGTGAGAGCGTTCTCAAGGAGCGGGTGTGGCCGCCCCTTTTCCTTGAAATAGCAATATTCAGCCAGGCAAAAATTCCAAACAGGAAGAAAAAAACAAAAAAGGACAGGAACTTTGTGGTGAGAGTCGTTACGAATACCGCACCGAAACCGATATTCTTAAACCACAGCCAGTCGCCGTAATACCCGGCGAAAGGGGAGAAAATCATCAGCGATACTATAACAAGAGAGGTAAACGCGATAAGTACTGATTTTAAACTCATGATAAATTCCCCGCTTGATTTTAATTTGTAACATCAAAACCCTCAGTGATATTACAAAATATATTAAGATGAGACTCTATCACAAACAGGATAGTCCCGCAAGGCCCTGCCGCACGAATGAAGGAATGAAAGGGGGCTGTCGTTGATTCTTCGTAATTGATCGCAGGCTGAAACAAACCGGCAGGCAACTCACCCCCTGGGCCGGAGATACGAGGTATCGGGCTGTGAAGCGTACATTGGTACGTGAACAGCCCGATAACGAAGCAGATTCGGTGCCCTGTGATCGCTTACGATTCTTCAGATTCCCACCTGGGGTCTGGTCTGGACTATATAAAATTTACCATCCGCGTAGGCGCCTTCAATATCCTGGGGGCATCCGGCCATGGCCTTTTCGGTCTCAATGCCAAGCCTGGTAATATCCTGTAGGAACTTAGTTCTGAAATCTGCCTGCCATAAGAGCGGGCTGTTAATATAGTCGGGCAACTTTTCCTGGGGCGGCACCAGCAAAACACTGTCATAGAGGCCTGCTCCGGCATAGCCTTCCAGGTCTTCACCATTGGAGTCGGAGCGGATAATGAGCCCGCCGCCCGTCAGGGCCAGGCCTTTGCCCGGATAGGAGATAATACGCGGTTCAAGATTTTTCTTATCCTTACGGCAGGTAAAACTTAAGGCGCGGCCGGGATAATTGCCGCTGCAGAGGGTCTCTCCCAGACCCAGAACCACCTCGGCGTAAAGTTCATTTTTATCAAAGGTAAAGGGGTTGGCGGTATGGATCACAAAAGCGTATTGGGCCGCGACGACCTCCTGGATGAGGACGGCCATGGTGAGTTTATCATGCTCCAGGCGCCATTTTTTGCGGCTCCAGTAGGCTCGTTCATTCCACTTTGAGGCCCAAATCTGTTTTATCCGTGACCAGAGGAGCGGCCAGTCATCCGGCCATCCCAGCCCTTCGTCCGCCATGGCCTGCCGCAGGGATTTAGGCAGCGTCGGCGGGGCGCTGAGCTGGTTTATACATTGCCTTAGTTTAAGGAGATTCTGGAGCGGATTCCGGTCAAGCACCCGTGTAAGCTCGTTATAAATTTTCAGGAGGGGCTTGTTAGCCTTTATGGTCAGCACCCGCTCGCAGCTGCAAAAAGGGATGGCCGCGGAGCGTGGTATGTGGAGCCAGGCCGGTATTTTATCTTTGAGCTGCTGGAGCTTGAGGGACTTGCCGCCCACAATTTTACTGGTGAACTTTTTACTTGCCGCGGCGTAGCTGGTAAATGTAACCTGGCGGGCGCGGGCCGTCGGCAGCTTTGCTTTCGGGCTGTTTTTTTTCTGGGCCGTGCCGCTCTTTTGCGGGTGGTATTCCACCTCTCCCGAGGATTTTATTGTCAGTTTTATATTTTTGCCCTGGTATGACTTCAGTTCGGCAAATATTTCAGGTTCATAGCAGGTCGCGAAGAGGATCTTGGCATTCCTTGAGCGCACCGAGACATGGGACAGGATGTCTACTTCGGCTGGGGTGATAACCGCCGCAACCCCCTCTGGCACCTCTTCCTCACCTTTAATCGTCTCGCTCAAAAGTACAACGGGTTTTTTAAATGTCTTAGCCTGAACCGCCGACAAGTCGGCAATTTCCACCTTACCTGATACCGCCCTGGGGCTGATTACCTGCCAGTTGCCAAGGTGGGCAGCCGCCCTCAACAGCGGCGCGAGACGGCGGAGCAGAGTGGATAAGACATAGGCCGAGCTGCCGCGGATCACCTCCTGGGTAAACAGCTCAATGGTCCATTCAGCCGCCTGAAATGCCCTGCCTAGATGCTCGGCCTTGGCTTGGAGCAGGGTGTGGTAATAGTCGATAAAGCCGCCTAAGGCTTCCGTAATACGGTCGAGTACTGAACTGACATGGAGTATCCAGTCCCGCTCCGACTGACTTGATTCCTGCAGCCGCTGCCAATGGTGAAAACAACTGATCAGAGATTCATCATTATGGTTGATTATGAGATTATCAAGAACCAGGCCGATCAGTTCAATCAGGTCTTTCTGACTTAATTCAGGTTGGGTACGACGTTCAATTATGAGGCGCAGAAACTCTTCCAGGGCCAGATCCAGATAAAGCAGGTCACGAAGGCACTGGGTATCAAGGTCGGTATGCAGACGGTCAATTAAGCCGTGGCGTAAGCCGGTGAGGGAGCGCACCTGATCCCTGACTTTGATATTCATATCATCTCGGCCGTTATAGAAACGCCACAGCCAGTCCCGCAGTTGGTCGTTTAAACAATGGCCGGCCGCTTCGGCGGCGCTGAAGAGGTCGGTGGCGGAATAGATGGATTTTAAAAGTTGCAGGTATTTTTCAAAATCAGCGATTAAGCCGTCCTTGATATAGGGTACAAAATCAGGGGCGGTCACTATGGGCCGTTCAAAGGTCTCTAAGCGCTTTTTGCTTATCCCGCCTTCGGCAAGAGTTTTGTAAAATACGTCTAACTGCCCGTTACTGCGCAGAAATGCCAGGTACGCCTCGCAGATGACAATATCGTCCGGGGTGGCGTTGTTGTGGAGCTTCTGATGCCATTCCTCCATAAAATGGCCGGTGACCTCCTTGATCTTGTGGCGGTGCATAATCTGGAGAATGTCATCACGAATACGCTGCCCCCGGCCGCCTTCTCCGCCCCGGCCGACGGTGGATAAAATAAGGCGGATTATCTCACGGCCAGCCTCGGTGTTGCGGCGGTAGCAGTCCGCCAGCTTCAGGGTAAGGCGCTGCTGGGCATGAGCCAGTTCACGGGGCTGGGTATTATATTTACGCTGCCAGTCAAGCTGCCGAATGGCGGAAAAGCGCAGCCAGACAAAGAGCAGGGCCAGGCCCTGTGGGTCAGTGCCGAGACGATCCAGCAAATCATGACCCAGGTTGAACCGGTGCATCAGGGTCCATGAATTGCCCCCAGTTTCCACCTGAATGATCTGGCCGGCAATCTCGGCAAGTTCCGCTGCCGCAAAGGCCTCTTTCTCTGACGGTGGATTCTTTACCGGGATAAAGATGTTCTGCGCGGGCTTAAACCACTGGCCGCTATCAAGCTGATGCAGCACAAAAGTGAGGCCCGCCACCGCCTCATCGGCCGGCCATTCAAGTTGTAACTGATTAAGACCATTTGTTTGGACAAAATCGCTCTGGGCCGCCTTATCATCTACGGCGATTGTGCCTTGCGGGCGGAGATGCTCCGGCGGCAGCAGCCACTCATAGCGTGATTTTTTGTTTATTCCCCAATGCAGGGCCAGGCGGCCCGGAATATCGCTGTAGAGTTTAATCAGGTAATATTCATCGGTCAGAATCACGGCCGCGGCCAGCTCCTTATCGGCCAGGTGATATGTTTGTCTGAAAAGAACCTGCCGGTCTTTAAGTTCTTTACGCAAAATTTCAGCGGGAGAAAATAATGACTCGTCGGCCAGGGGTAGTTTTATGCGGTAGTTTTTACCGTTATTGTTGTCCCAGCGGTCTTCGGCCGGGAAAAAGAGCACAAAAGAGAGGGCGGAAAAATCACGGGCGGCTGGAAACTTAAGCTGAATTCGGCTGTTCGTCTTTTGGGCGGCAAAGGCCGTCTGCGCGGCGGTACGGCTGACGGCATTGGTGTCAGGCGGCCAGACAGCCTCAGGCGGCAGCCGCCATGCGGCCTTGGGGCCGCTGGATACTCCCCAGTGCAGCAAACATTTTTCCTTGCTGCTGAGTACCAGGGTCACCATCAGGCCCTTGGTCGTTTTACGTTTTTTGATCTGTAGATCAAGACCTTTGGCTAATTTTACAGAGTCTGATTTTTCCATAGTAATCCTCTTCAACGTTCTTAATTGGTAACTATTCAGCGTGATGTCTAAAACTAACAATAATCGCCGGACTGTAACTGTTCAGAAGTGCCTCAGGTTCGGAGTCTGCGCTTTCCTGTTCATTTTTGACTTTGAAGCATACTTTGGTATGCGAGAAGGCAAAAATGGGCAAAGATGAGGTGCTGCTGAATAGTTACCTTAATTGCGGCTAAGCTGTGAGAACAATCAAACTTCTCGGCCCCACTAAGTATCCTGGGTGATAATTCCCCACCAGAGGCGCTTCTGCCTCTGCCTCAAAGATATCATCAGGGGATTTCTGTGAGGTATCAATCACCCGCCGCCATGGCCGGCCGACATCCGGTACCTCAAAATGGCGGCCGTCTTCCGAGGCATTAATCATCACCACGATATCATCGTCAGGGCCTTTGGCGGTATCATGCCCCTCTAGCATGAAGGCCAGCCAGCCGGCATTATCAGACCAGTCTGCTTGAGTGCTTTTTTCACTTAACCAGCGGATACCGCCGTTGCCGCCGAAAAAATGTTCCCGCCGCAGACTGTGGTGCCGTTTGCGAAAGGCAATCATCAGCCGGGTAAAACGCAGCATGTCATGGTGCTGGTGAGCAAATTCCCAGTTAATCCAGCTGATCTCGTTGTCCTGGCAATAGGGATTGTTGTTGCCCTGCTGGGTACGGCGGAACTCGTCTCCTGCCAGAATCATCGGTACTCCCTGGCTCAAGAGCAGGGTGGCGAGGTAATTTTTCATATGCTGAAAGCGCTTACGATTAATCAGCGGATCATCACATGGCCCCTCATGGCCAAAATTCAGCGAATTATTATTGTTTTCTCCGTCGTGGTTATCTTCGCCATTGTCCTCATTATGTTTTTCGTTGTAGGAAACCAGGTCGTTTAAGGTAAAACCATCGTGGGATGTGATAAAATTGATACTGTGATATGGACAGCGGCCGGATTTTTTATAGAGATCTTCAGAACCGCAGAGGCGGCTGGCGAGATTATTTACAAATCCTCTGGTACCTTTCCAGAAGAGCCTGACATGGTCACGATAATATCCGTTCCACTCGGCCCAGCGCCCCCAGGCGGGAAAGGTGCCGACCTGATATAAACCGGCGGCGTCCCAGGCCTCGGCGATGATTTTGGTATCGGCCAGCACGGGGTTTAAGGCAATCTGTTCCAGGAGGGGCGGGTTCTCCAGGACTTCTCCATTGACTCCCCGGCCCAGTATGGAGGCCAGATCAAAACGAAAACCATCGACATGCATCTCCGACACCCAATATTGCAGACAGCTGATTATCATGTTGCGAACCTGGGGATGGTTGCAGTTCATGGTGTTGCCGCAGCCGCTGTAGTTTCGGTAAGCCCCCTTCTCGTCCAGCATGTAATAGGTACTGTTATCAATGCCGCGGAAGGAAATAGTCGGGCCCTTCTCGTCCCCCTCGCCCGTGTGGTTGAAGACCACGTCGAGATAGACCTCAATCCCGGCCCGGTGGAATTTCTTGATCATTTGCCGAAATTCATTGACCTGGCGACCATCGCTGCCATTATAGGCATAGCTGGCCTTGGGCGCCCAAAAGGCAATGGGGGAATATCCCCAGAAATTATACAGCCGTTCTCCGGTACGCGGGTGATGCCGCACATGCTCGTTTTCATCGAACTCGAAGACTGGTAAAAGTTCTACCGCTGTTATCCCAAGTTTTTTCAGATAGGGGATTTTCTCCGTCAAGCCGAGGTAGGTGCCGGGATGCTTGACCCCTGAAGAAGAATGCACCGTATAGCCGCGCACATGCAGCTCATAGATAATGGTCTCGCCCAGGGCCGTAAGGGGCGGCACATCGCCCTCCCAGTCATAATCCTCTGCCGGCAGGCAGCCAAGCCGGTGGTGAACTATTTTTTCCCCCTTTGGAGTGATCGTATGGAAGATATCAGATTCGCCCCAGACAGAACCGCCGCTTAAGGCCCTGGCGTATGGATCGAGCAGAATAACATCCGGGTCAAAACGCTGACCTTGCTGCGGGGCATAGACGCCATCGACGCGCCAGCCGTATTGAATGTCCGGGGCAAGATTATGAACCAGCAGATGCCAGATATGGCCGGTACGATTAAGGTGAGAATCAAGTGGTATTTCGAGCCGCGCGCCATCGCTGCCCGGTTGGAACAAAATCAGGCTGACAGAAGCAGCGTTCTGGGAGCAGATTGAAAAATTAATCCCGCTCTTGAGTACAGTGGCACCAAAGGGCAAAGATTTGCCGCGGGTGACCGTATAGCCATCGACGAGCCAGGTATCTTTAAGTACGGCCATGATTTCCCTCCATCATTAACCCATGGATTTTATTGTTCTTTTGAAGTAGAGGCCGAGCCGCTGGTTTTGGGCTGAATCGTTAGCTCTATTCTTTGATATACTCATATATCTTTGTATAATCACTGCCCGGCCGATTCCAGGAATAGTCGTAGCGCATGCCGTTTTTCATTAATTCTCGAAAATGCTGCGGGTAAATGTACCACATGCCGATGGCCCGCCGCATGGCAGATTCCAGCCCCTCATTATTCAGGTCATTAAACACATAGCCGTTTCGTTCGTGATATGGACGATGGGCATAGTCCGCGTCGAAAACCGTACAGGCCAGGCCGCCGGTGTTGCGCACTATGGGAACAGTACCGTATTCCAAGGCAATCAACTGGGTCAAGCCGCAGGGCTCAAAGGCGCTGGGAATAAGCAGCATGTCGGAGCCGGCATAAATGAGGTGGGCCAATTCTTCGTTGTAGGAGATCTCAAGATGGCAGTCTGGGTTATCGTTCAAACTGTGTTTAATTTGCCAGAAATCATGATTTATACCCGGATCAGGGCTTGAACCAAGCAGGACAAACTGGCAGCCGTGAGCCAGGGAATAGGTGATGGCGTGCCGAATCAGATCGACGCCTTTCTGGTGATCTAAGCGGCTGACCACGGCGATAATTGGTTTCATGTCCT
>CAZZJP010000012.1:0-22897 GCA_964654555.1 uncultured Desulfobulbia bacterium | reverse complement strand
ATGATGTCTATCTTGCCATGCTCTCCAGGGGCTGGACCGGCCATGCCCGCTTTCTCGACGATTTTCATTTCCAATGGCGGGACGCGGCCTGGGCCGTCTTTACAATTATCTTTATCGGCACAATTATTTTTTGGGGGGGATGAAATGAGCAACATGGTTTTTAAGGTGAGCAAAATGAGCTATACTTACCCCGGCGGCCTTTCCGGGTTGTATGATATAGATTTCAGTATCAAGCAGGGCGAGAACGTGGTCTTTCTCGGCGTCAACGGCTCTGGCAAATCTACCCTGCTCAAATTGATTGACGGCCTCTACTTTCCGGATCAGGGCACGATAGAGGCCTTTGGCGAACCCTTAACCGAGAGCCGCTTACAGGAGGAAACATTCGCCTTTGCCTTTCGCCGGCGGGTTGGGTTTCTCTTTCAAGATCCAGACTCTCAGCTCTTTCTCCCCACCGTCTGGCAGGAGGTGGCCTTTTCTCCCCTCCAAATGGGATTAGAGAGGGAAGAGGTGGAAGAAAAGACCAATTACGCCCTCAACGCCCTGGGAATTGAAAAGCTTAAAGACCGAGTCCCCTACCAGCTAAGTGAAGGTGAAAAGAAAAAGGTAGCTCTGGCCTCATTACTGGCCTTAGATCCGGAGGTCTGGCTGCTTGACGAACCAACGGCCAATCTTGATCCACGTACCCAGGACTGGGTTATTGAGTTTATTCTCTCACTGACAGCAAAGGGTAAAACCCTGATTGTGGCTATTCATGAACTCGAAGTAGCCAAGGTAATCGCCGATCAGGCCTATATCCTCGGCGAGGATCACCGGCTGGCCGCTCAAGGCGATCCACAGGAGATACTACAAGACGAGTCCCTCTTATTACGGGCCAATCTCATGCACCGCCACCGGCATTACCACCCCGCTCTTACCCATCGCCACCCGCATCAACATTAAAGCCGTTCAGCAACACCCCCATTTCAGCTGTTACGGCAGGCAGTTACGCCTTTTGCTTTGTCTGCCTTTATGGTATCAATAACCTATTTTTGATTTATGGAGATTATAGGGAATTGATATGCCTTCTGATTTAATGCTTTATTCCGGCGCCATTATACTCGGGGCCTTACACGCCTTTGAACCGGGCCACGGTAAAACTCTGATTGCCGCCTATATGATAGGCACCAAAGGCCGGGCCGTGGACGGCATATTATTAGGCTTAATTGTAACCTTTACCCACACCTTCAGCGTAATTATCCTTGGTATTACCGCTAAACTCCTGGCCCACAGCTATTCCGGAATTCAGCTCCATGCCTGGCTTGGCCTTGGTTCATCAACCATTATTCTCATAGTCGGCATCTGGCTGTTGCAACAGCGGCTAAGTCGCAACAGCAGCCATAATCATATACATCTCTTTGGCTCCGACCACGACCATCACGACCACGTCCATCCCCATCATAGTCACGAACATTCCCCTGAACACAGCCATACCCAGGCCAGCCACGAGCATAGTCATCAGCATCCCCACCATCACGACCAGCAGGGCGCGGCTGTCACTCCGGCCGAGCGTTATAATAAATGGAATCTGTTATTACTGGGGATTTCAGGCGGCCTCATCCCCTGCCCTGCCGCCATTGCCACCCTTCTGGCCGCTATTGGCGCCGGTAAAATAGCCAAGGGCCTGACCGTAACCCTTTTTTTCAGCCTTGGTCTGGGCCTGGTTATGATGACCATCGGCCTGATACTGTCCCAGGCCAGCCGTCTTACGGAAAAAATAGGCGGCAATCAGGAATTAAGCCGCCGTTTAGGAATCTTCAGCGCCCTGATAATAATTTCCTTAGGCGGCTATACAATGTTCAACTCCATTACCTGGGTAATGAGCTTGAAATAACGGCATAACTTCAGACCCCCTTAAACTCACAATCATGAAACTGATATACCTGCTGATTCCCCTGCTGATTTTAAGCGCCCGGCCAGCCGAGGCTCATATAGGTAAGGGCAAAATTGCCGACCCGGTGGCCGAAATAGAATATCGTATGCTGCTGGATTTTCAACCGAAGAAGAATGACATCAGGAACAAGCTGGGAATGGTTCTATACCGTATGAAAAAGCTGGAGGAAGCGAAAAAGCAGTTTAACACTGTCCTCAAAAATGACCCTGCGAATTTCAACGCCACAGATGCCCTGGGGCTAATTATGCTGAAACAGCAAAATGCGCCGGCAGCCGCGACTCAATTTAAAAAAGCCAAAGCCCTGAATCCCGCCGACCCTCTAGTATATTACCATCTTGGCCAGGCCTATATGATGTTGAAAGAGTTAGACAAGGCCCAAAAGGCCCTGCAGACCGCCATCCAGAAGGCCTCACTTCCCAATCAGCCGTCAGCGGTAACCGCCGCCCTGCCCGCCATAAAAAAGGCTCTGAAAGATATAAATCTTAATCAGCCGTCGATAAAACGATAAGACCATTCAAAGCATTACGCTGACCCCTTTGTTAATCTGCCGCTGAGGCGTTGCCAACATAGATCATAAATTTTTACCGGTGGCAGGAGTGGACATCAAACGACCGTATTTAACCCCCTTGGTACCGATTAATTCCTGCGCCAATTGCTTTATTTTTTTATTTTTACCCTTCGCCACCACCACTTCAAGACAGTTATGCTGATCAAGGTGAACATGCAGGGAAGAAATAATTTCCTTAAAATGTGAATGCTGATGATCGGTTAATTTATCCGACAACTCTCTGGTATGATGATTATAGACCATGGCTATCGTCCCCACTGTCTCTTCATCACGAGTTTCCAATTCATCCTCTACCAATGAATTACGGATTAAATCTCTAATGGCCTCGGAACGATTGGCATAGCCCTTTTCGGCAATCAAATTATCAAAACGCTCTAACAAATGATCCTGAATTGAAACTCCAAAACGAATTAATTCCATATAGTTCTCCAGTTATCATAAACAGTTACCGATTCTCAACCATTATGAAGCATATATAACTCTTGAGGACGGCCATAATAATAGACGTTGGAGCCCGGATCACTACCAGCTCCCACGGTTAGGCGTACAGCCCCGTCCTGAAGATATCTGGACACCGCGGATTCACTGTCCGCCAGATTGCCGAAGAACATGGCATCAGCGAGACAATTACTCACACAGACCGGTTCCTTGCCTGCCTCTAACAACTCCAGACAAAAATCGCATTTATCAGCCGTTTTATGACCGGCCGAACCGGGCTTTAAATAACGGGCCTCATAGGGACAGGCCTTGACACAGGCCCCACAGCCAATACAACGAGCCGGATCGACCTCAACTATGCCGTTTAAGGGGTTCTTCCAGGTAGCGGCAATGGGTATAGCGGTTTTTCCTACTCCCTTCCCGAAATGACGCATTAACGGAGTAACCGGGCAAACGGGCACACAGGGCGGATCATCACATTGATTACACATGCGTGGTTGAAAGGCCAGAGCCAGCCCCTCAGGTGTCTGGCCGGGGCCATGGACCTGCAGCCGGCAACGGCTTTCGGCGGCCGGCACCTGCCATTGGGCCTTACAGGCCAGGGCACAGCTATGACACCCGAGACATTTCCGCAAATCTATAACCATGGCGTATTGGGCCATCCAAAATCCTCCTTACCCTTCTCAACCGTAACTATTCAGCAGTTACACTCGACCTTTATACCCGGACATACGACCAGCTGAGCGGCCGGCCATGAGCATAAGGCATATAGCCGTGAAACTGGCGCCAATCATCATCAAAAATCAGGGGCAGAAAATAACGATCCCCCTCCCACATGGGTAAATCAGCCAAAGCAGCGGCGGGATGCCAGATTAAAGTCCCCTCTTCATTCTCCGCGTAAGGCTCGCCGCTGAATGAATCTATCCGAAATATAAACCCCAGCCAGTCCTCATTCCCCGGGCCGAACCCTGTCCAGTTAACAGTGCCGCGTAATTTTATATCAAGGCAGCTGATCCCCGCCTCCTCCATAATCTCCCGCTTCAAACCGCTGACCACATCCTCATCGGCCTCCAGCTTGCCGCCCAAACCGTTAAATTTACCAAGATGAGCGTCGTCAGCACGTTTATTACGATGAACGAGCAAGGTCTGCCGTCCATCAGGGGACATAACAAATCCCAGGGTAGCTATTATCGGGGCATACACAGTTTCAGGCCTTTAGGGGCTGTAAAGAGTTAAACAGGGCGGTGAAGGTGCAACCTTTGGCCCTGGCTGAATTGCACGATAACAATTACCCAGAGCCGTTAGAGACCGGTCTTTTTAATTTAGCATTTGCATCCACTAAAAGTAGTTGGTAATCTAATTACATACAAATATAAAGTAATTTTTCCCGTAACTATTCAGGAGACGCAAAGAAACACCAATGAGTATTTTGATAATAGATGATTCCGCCCCCATCGTCCGTTTGTTAGAGGCAGCCCTGCAGCGTAATGGCTATGAAGACATTTATTGTGCATCCTCCGGATCTGAGGCTCTCGAATTTCTGGGCCTTCCACAACAAAATTTCAAGCAGGTGGATTGTATCCTTTTAGATATTATCATGCCCTCCATGGACGGCATTACCGTCTGCCGCAAGATTAAAGAACATAATTTTTTCGCCGATACCCCGATTATCATGGTAACCATCAGGGATGAACCCGAAACCCTGCACGAAGCCTTTGAGGCCGGGGCGGTGGAATACATCACTAAACCAGTACGTGAACTTGAATTAATTACCAGGGTCAACTCAGCGGTAAAACTCAGTAAGGAGATTAGCCGCCGCAAAATACGCGAGGCCGAACTTCTTAAAATAAAAGAAGAATTAGAGGCCGCCAATGAACGCCTCGTGGCGCTGGCCATTACCGACAAAACAACCTCGGTAAACAACCGCCGGCACTTTGACAAAACCCTCCACAGCGAATGGCGGCGGGCCTTCAGAGATGCCAAGCCCCTGGCTATGTTTATAATCGAATTTGACTCATATCATGAGTATATCGCCGAATACGGTAAAGCCAAGACGGATAATTGCCTTAAGTTAATCGCCCAGGTATTTGAATCATCACTGCACCGGGTTGGGGATCACATCTGCCGTTACGCTGATAATCAATTCGCCATCTGTCTCTCCGATACCGACCTGCGGGGCGCAATGATAGTGACCGGTAATATGAAAGACAACCTTGATTATCTCAAAATCGACCACCCGTCCTCCAAAACCAGCCCTTATATATCCGCAAGTATAGGAGTCGCCGCTCTGCAGCCCCGGCAAGGAATCGAGCTTGAAGATTTACGCCGCCAGGCGGAAGAATGCCTGCGTCTGGCCGTCAAAGAGGGCCGTAACCGCATTATCCACGCCTGACTTCAGGATCTGTAAGGAACTCATATGATTATATTTTCCCCTGCCTTTGGGCTGAGCTGGAGCACCGTTCAATTACAAAATCGTCAGCATAATCCTGCCGTGCCTTTCAGCTTCGGAGTCCACCCCTGTCTCTTCAACCGCCGCAGTTAGATCCGGCCAAAATCTAAAGGCGGACTAACCCGTGCTATTTTCTTACAAAACCATGATTCTCATTATAATTTTCCTGACGGCTGGTCTTTTGGGCTCTGCCGCCCCGCCGGTTGAGGCCGCCATAAACCCCTTTCCTCTCTATAACGATATTAAGCCCAATGTCAAGTTCTGGAAGATAGTTTATTCCCGTTATTCGTCCCGGCATGGGCTGCTCCACGACAGTAAAAACCTGGCTGTAATTTACGAGGTAATAGATTTATATGATCCCGCCCGCCATTTAAATTCCGTTAGGCGCAACCGCCGTTTGATCAAGGAGACCAAGAACAAATACCGCCATATTCTGTTGTCTCTGGCCCAGGGCCGGGATACCAAAAGTAAAATAGGACGCCGTATTCTTAACCTCTTCGGTGGCAGCCCTAAACCAGCCGAACTGCGAAAGGCCGCCCAGAATATACGTTTCCAATTATGCCTTAAAAACCGTTTCAGGCAGGGGATTATTAACTCCGGTCAATACCTGCAGACTATTAAACAGATCTTTCGCCGCCAGCACCTGCCCACCGATCTCGCCTATCTGCCCCATGTGGAATCATCCTATAATTACAAGGCCTACAGCAAATTCGGGGCCGCGGGGATCTGGCAGTTCATCCGGGCCACCGGCCGCCGTTATCTTACCATCAGCTACACCGTTGACGAACGCCGTGATCCGCTTAAGTCATCCAGGGCGGCAGCCCTCTTCTTAAAGTCTAATTACCAGAAGCTTAACAACTGGCCCCTGGCCATTACAGCTTACAACCACGGGGCAAGGAGTATGCAGCGGGCTCAAAATGAATATGGCGGTTATGTGGCGATTATCAATTCCTATCAGAACAGACGGTTTGGCTTCGCCTCCCGTAACTTCTACCCAGAATTTCTGGCAGCCCGGGAGATAGCCAAACATTACAAAAAATACTTCCCCAATCTCACCATGCGGCCCCTCATAAAGACGGAAGATGTCAAACTACCGGCCTATATTGATCCCATGGAACTTGCCAGTTTTCTATCTCTTCCGCTGCAAAATTTAAAGTCACTGAATCCGGCACTGAGGACTCCGGTCTGGAATGGACAAAAATATATTCCAGCGGGATACCGACTCCACCTGCCCGCTGATATACACCTATCAGCAGGTCAAATCCCGACCTCACTATATAAGAAGGCCCAGAAACGCAGCCGCTTCTACCGGGTAGAGCGCGGTGACACCGCCGGCAAAATAGCCCGCCGTCAGGGGATAAGGCTCCAGGATCTGCTCGATTACAATCAATTAGGCCGCCGAGCCACCATCTATGTAGGTCAAAACCTAAAAATACCAGTTCCGGGAGTATACAGGTCTAAAGTAAAACAAAGGTTTGCCGCCCTGAAAGTTATTAAACCCGTGGTTAGAAACATAATTACCGCCAGCCTGAGCGGGACAAACGCCAAAAAATCAGCGGCCGTAAACAAACCAGCGCCACCCCCTGCACCCGCACCCGTGTCCGCGGCAGCACCAGCGTCCGTACCAGCATTAGTCCCCACAACTGCGGCAGCACCAACAGCGCAAATTGAACCACTAACCGCCCCAGCGCATAAACCGCCGGCAGTCAGAGAATTAACGCCCCCGGCCAAACAACCGCTGATAGCAATGCTGCCCTCTCACATCAGCGGCGGAGAAGACAACAATATCCTTTTACGCAGCCCCATAACGCCAACGGCGGCCGAAAATCCAGCCGTGGAGGTGCCGCCCCAGACCTTAGTCAGCATAAACCCCGAGGTCTTGACCGGGAATTTTGAAGTCGAAAAGGTTATAACCCAAAACAGCCACAAAATAGGCATAATCCAGGTAGAGGAATCAGAGACCCTGGGGCATTATGCCGACTGGCTCCAGGTTCGCACCCAGGTTATCAGGAATTTAAATCACATCTCCTTCAGGCACCGTATCAATACCCACGATCATATCAAAATTCCGTTAGACAAGGTTGGCAAAGACAGATTTGAGGAATTACGCTATGAATTTCACAAGGAGATCGCGGAGGATTTTTTCGCGGCCTACAAGATAACCGGCGTCCAATCTTACCAGATTAAGAAAGGCGATAATATCTGGACGATCTGCCATGAGGTGCTTGACTTACCCTTATGGCTAATGAAAGAATACAATCCATCGACCAATTTTGAGAACCTGCGTCCCGGCCAGCGCCTGAATTATCCCGTTGTCATAAGTTTAACCCCAGCCGCATGACAGCCAAAAACTATAAAATAAAAGAAATGAAAACAACCATGAACAAAAAACCAAAAACTACATTTCTGCACGACTACCAGCCACCGCCCTTTACCATCAGCAAGGTTGATCTTCACTTCAATCTTGAAGAGGAACACACCACGGTTCGCGCCGAACTATCCCTGCGCCGCTGCTCCAACAGCCGGGATCTAATCCTGAACGGCGGCCCTGATCTAAAATTACTTACTATCGCCTTGGACGGGCGCCCCCTGACACCTCAGGAGTATAACTTGGAGCCGTCACGGCTGATTATAAAAAATCCGCCTCAGGAGTTTATCCTCCAGACCACTGTGCGGATCAAACCCCATGAAAATACCGCTCTTGAGGGGTTATACCGCTCAAACTCCATCTTCTGCAGCCAATGCGAGGCCGAGGGGTTCCGCAAAATCACCTATTTTTTAGACCGCCCCGATATTATGTCCGCCTATACCACCACCATTGAGGCCCATAGCAGCCGTTACCCGGTTCTCCTCTCCAACGGCAATCTGATCGAGAAAGGCCGCTTGGATAACGGCCGCCATTTTGCCCGCTGGCATGACCCCTTCCCCAAGCCCTGCTATATCTTCGCCCTGGTGGCTGGTGACCTGGCCGTTCTCACCGACTCTTTCACCACTAAATCAGGCCGCCCCGTAGAACTGCGAATCTATAGCGAACACCACAATGCTGATAAATGCGGCCACGCCATGCGAGCCCTGCAAAAGGCCATGGCCTGGGATGAAAAACGTTTTAATCTGGAATACGATCTCGATCTCTATATGATTGTCGCCGTTGATGACTTTAACGCCGGGGCCATGGAAAATAAGGGGCTGAATATTTTTAATTCCAAATACGTCCTGGCCCGGCCGCAGACTGCCACCGACCAGGATTATGAAGGCATAGAGTCAGTGGTGGGCCATGAATATTTTCATAATTGGACCGGCGACCGGGTCACTTGCCGAGACTGGTTCCAGCTAAGTCTTAAAGAGGGGCTCACCGTCTTCCGAGATCAGGAATTTACCGCTGATACCAGCTCCAGAGCCATTAAACGAATCAGTGACGTAACCGCCCTCCGCAACCTGCAGTTCCCGGAAGACGCCGGGCCCATGGCACATCCTGTACGGCCCGCCTCCTATGTGGAGATCAACAATTTTTATACCCTCACCGTCTATGAAAAGGGTGCCGAGGTCATCCGTATGCTGCACACCATGCTGGGTGAAGAAACCTTTCAGGCCGGAATGCGGATTTATATTGCCCGCCACGATGGCCAGGCCGTCACCACCGAGGACTTTGTCCAGGCGATGGAGGATGCCTGGAATCAGAGTGCTACCGCCCCAGGCCCGGCCAGCCTGGAGCAATTCAAAACATGGTACGATCAGGCCGGAACCCCGCGCCTCTATATTGACTCAAGCCATGACCCGGATGCCGGGACATTTACTCTCAGCGTCCGCCAGAAGCCCGGCCCCATGGCCGGTTCCGCGGCCCGCCTCAGCCATATTCCCTTACGCCTGGCCTTACTTGACCGCCAGGGCCATGAACTAAACTTAAAACTGGCAGGCAAAGAGCACCAAAGCGCCGATATGATCCTCCATGTCAAAAAGGCAGAAGAGTCCTTCATCTTTGAGGGGATAAAAGACGCCCCCATCCCCTCATTATTACGGGAATTTTCAGCCCCAGTGGAGTTAAAATATGATTATTCGCGGGATGATTTACGTTTCCTGCTTAATCATGACCAGGATCCATTCAACCGCTGGGAGGCCGGACAGCGCCTGATGACCTCCAGCTTACTGGCCCGGATAGATGAATTTAAGGACGGGATTGAACCACGTCCGGAAGAAGATATTATTGATATATTTCAAGCCATTCTAACCCCGGATTTTCATCCCGACGCGGCCTTTAAGGCCCAGCTTCTGACCCTGCCCAGCGAGGATTACCTGAGCGCTCAGATGAAGGAAATTGATGTGGAAGCCATTCACAGCATCCGGGAGTTATACCGCATGGCAATCGGCCGCCGCTTAGAGCCCCTGCTCCTCGCGGCCTACAGGAATAACGCCCCTCCCAGCCCTTACACCTATAGTCCGGAGCTCGCCGGCCGCCGCCGTTTAAAGAATCTCTGCCTCTCTTATCTAATGGCGGCTCGGACAGACAAGACGGTAGGTCTCTGTCTGCGGCAGCTTGACGAGACCGATAATATGAGCGATGAATTAAGCGCCTTGACCGCCCTTACCCACGCTGGCTGCCCGGAACGGGAGACGGCCTTGGCCGCTTTTTTTGAAAAATGGCGGCACGAGACCCTGGTCATGGATAAATGGTTCGCCATTCAGGCCACCGCCCCCCTGACCACAACCCTGGAGCGTGTTAAGGAGCTGATGAAACATCCCCTGTTTAAAATCAAGAACCCCAATAAGGTGAGAGCGTTAATTGGCAGCTTTGCCGGCGGCAATCACATCTGTTTTCACGAGCCCTCCGGAGCGGGATACGAACTGTTTACCGGGGTAGTACTAGAATTAGACAGCTTAAATCCGGCCATTGCCGCCCGTCTCCTCGGGCGCTTCAGCCGCTGGCGACTCTATGACCAGAACCGCCGGGACTTAATGAAGGCACAGCTGAAAAGAATATTAAGCAAGGAGGGAATCTCCAAAGGAGTCTATGAGGTAGCGGAAAAATCACTGGCTTGAGAAACAGCAGAATTACGGAGGATACTGGCAGACTTTAACGGTAACATATTCTAAGCAAAACATAAAAGAATGTCTTGAAAGATATTGTCCATTGCATTAAATAGTATTCCCTTTATAAACAACTTTTTAATTTCAGCTTCACAGGAATATTATGTGTCGACTTAGCGCCATTACCGCTGATAAATATTTTTCAGTGATGGACAATATACGGGCCTTGGATACCATGAAAGAGGGGCATGACGGCTCGGGCCTGGGCTTCGTACTCAAGGATCTCGGCGGCGACTTTAAGGATCTGAAGGAATATCCGATTTTATCCGGGATCTGTACTGACAGCGGCCGCCGCAAACTTGATAATTATATGAAGCAGGCCGGTTTCAAGGTTAAATTCATGTGGGAACCTCAGATCTGTGAAAAAGCCAGTTCCTCGGTAACTAAACGCGGCCACTACCTTACCACCGCCTATCAATATCCGGACGAGTACATCGACCGTTCAGCGGATGAAAAAGAGGCCCTGCTCACCAAAACCCGCTTGCAGCTCCGCGACGAAGGATTGAAGAACAATTCGCTTTATATTTTCAGCTTCTGGCCTGACATAATCACCATGAAGGAGGTTGGCGACCCCTTGGAAGTTGGCGAATTTTTTGGTCTTGACAAGAAACCTCTCACCGCCAAAATCGCCCTGGCTCAGGGCCGTCAGAATACCAATTACGCCATCGACCTCTATGCCTGCCACCCTTTTTTTTTACAGGGCTACTGCACCATGACTAATGGCGAAAACACGGCCTTTGTCCCCAATCGGGACTATCTCCTGCGACGAAATTTTCCCGGCTACAGAAACTACAAATCAGACTCCGAGATTTTTTGCCATACCCTGCATTTTATCCATAAGCGCTTGGGTTATCCCCTGCGTTATTACAAGGATGTCATCACCCCGCTGACCAATAATGAGATTGATGATCGTTCTGATGCCGAGGCCCTGCGGCTTATTAAAAAGTCACTGCGCCCCCTTTGTATTGACGGCCCCAACTGTGTCATCGGTTTTATGCCTGACGGCTCAGTATTCATGGTGCAGGACAGTAAAAAGCTGCGGCCCGGTGTTGTGGGCGGCACTACCGGCCATTACGGCCTTATGTCGGAAGAATGCGGCCTGGATCAGGCCGTACCAAAAAGAAAACGGGAGGATGATATTTTCCCCATGCGTTACGATTTCGTAGTAATCAGCCCAAATGCCAAAGAGGTTCAAGTATGGAACCAGTTAAAGGGATAAACATGATGGATATTCCCCTTCTCGATTTCCCATATATTATCCGCTGGCGGGACGACCGCTGTACCCGGTGCGGCAAATGCACCGCCACCTGCCCCACCAGGGCCATTGTCCCGGCCGTAATTGCCCGCCGCTTAGTGCGGAGTGAAGGAGAAATCCCCCTGCCCACTACCGTAAGAAGCGTAGAGCAGGTCATAAAACAGGTCAGCGATATTGATCATTACTGTACCGGCTGCGGCACCTGTACCCTGGTTTGTCCCAACATGGCCATTGTCCCGGAACATAACCCGGCCTCCAAGTTCCTCTTTCATAAGAACAGAGGCGGAGTCCCATATAAACGCGGCGGCCGGCGCAATGATCCCAGCACCAGCACCCTGGATAAATTAAAATTCACCCGTATCTCCATGCTCACCGATCCGGCCCTGGATGCCGGCCGGCATGAATTTTACATCCGCACCCTCATGGGCCGTAATCTGCCAGCCGAGGACATCCCGCTGATTGTCAAGGACGGGCGTCTCATAGTGGAGGCCGATAAATTTATCCCGCCGGTACGAGAAATATTTCCCATCCGCATAGGCGGCATGTCCATAGGCGCCCTGTCGCCCCCCATGTGGGAAGGGCTGGCCATGGGTGTTACCTATTTAAATGAGGTAGAGCATATCCCGGTGGTAATGGGCTCCGGTGAGGGCGGGGTTCCGGCCCGGCTCTTAAAGTCCAGATTCATTAAATATTTTATTCCCCAGATAGCCTCCGGTTATTTTGGCTGGGATGAGATTATCCACGCCCTGCCTGATATGGTAGAGGATCCCGCCGCCATTGAGATCAAATACGGTCAGGGAGCCAAGCCCGGTGACGGCGGCCTGCTCATGGCCTACAAGGTCTTGAAACTCATCTCCGAGATTCGCGGGGTACCCATGGGGGTTGATCTAGCCTCACCACCCACTCATCAGACCCAATACTCCATTGAGGAGGCGGTGGCCAAGATGATTCAGAGCGTCAGCATGGCCTGGGGATTCCGGGTGCCGGTATATCCCAAAATATCCAGCACCAAGACCACCCTGGCCGTACTGAATAATCTGGCCCGTAACCCCTATGCCGCCGCTCTGTGCATTGATGGCGAGGATGGCGGCACCGGCGCGGCCTATAATGTCTCACTCGACAAGATGGGGCATCCCATTGCCAGTAACCTGCGCGACTGCTATCTCGATTTAGTTAAGCAGGGCAAGCAGAATGAATTACCCATCTTTGCCGCCGGCGGAGTGGGCAAACAGGGGCATCTTGCTGCCAACGCCGCTAGTCTCATTATGCTTGGGGCCTCAGGGGTTGATATCGGCAAATATATAATGCAGGCGGCCGCTGGTTGTTTTGGCGATGAGCATAACCGCTGTAACCTCTGTAATCTCGGCAAATGTCCGCGCGGTATTACCACCCAGGATCCCCGGCTTTACCGCCGTCTAAGCGCCGAGAAGGTCGCCCAGCGGGTAGTTGATGTCTTCAAGACCGCTGAGATGGAGCTAAAGAAGGTTTTTGCCCCGATGGGCCGCAGCACCCAGCTGCCCATCGGTATGTCTGACGGTCTGGGAGTTTCAGATCAGGATATTGCTAATCGTCTGTCAATTTCATATGTTTGTTAGGCTCGAAAAATGATTATTAACGGTAAAATAAACAATAAGCGGCTGTCCTCCAAGGCCCTGGAAGAAAATATTCAGGCCGCCGTGCATAATGGCTCCCACAGTTTGGAAATCAAGGCCCAAGGCCAGCATGGTATTGGCGGCCGCATCTGGCCCAGTAATGAAAAAAATGGGGGAATTAATATAAAGGTCAGCGGCCCGGTGGGCCAGCGCCTCGGAGCCATGGGAATGCAGGGCACCAATATTGTGGTCAACGGCAGCGCCTCAGATGATGTGGGCTGGCTGAATTGCGGAGCCACTATAACCGTGCTGGGAGATGTTACCAACGGGGCGCATAACGCCGGAGCCCAGGGTATCCTCTATGTCCAGGGCGGCGGCGGGGCGAGATGCGATACCATGACCAAGCATAATCCACGCTATGCCCCTCTGCAGTCCTGGTATTTACGGGATGTGGGTGATTCCTTTGCTGAGTTCAAGGCCGGTGGTATCACGGTGGTCTGCGGTGTTGAACCACGTAATCCGGATAATATTTTAGGCTATCGGCCCTGCGTGGGCATGGTGGGCGGGGTTATTTATTTCCGCGGCCCCATAACCGGCTACAGCCGCAATGATGTCCAGCGTCTCCCCTTAGATGATGAAGACTGGCAATGGCTCAAGGATAACATCAAGCCCTATCTCAAGGCTGTCAAAAAAACTAAACATCTAACCACGCTGACCACTAACCAGACAGAATGGCAGAAGCTGGTACCATTCACCCCGGCCGAGAAGGCGGCGCGCGGTCAGGGGCAAATGGCCATGAGCAAATTTCGCCGCCAGGTCTGGGAAAAAGAGGTGGGCAAAAACGGTATTTTTGGCGATATTATCGACCATTCTGCCTTTTCTACCCTGCCCTATATTACCACGGGCAAAAATAGACGGCATGAACCCCGATGGCGGAACCGCATGAATACTGCGCCATGCTCCGGGGCCTGCCCGGCCAATATCCCTTATGAACGTCGTTTTGCCCTTTTGCGCCAGGGTAATGAACAAGACGCCGTTAATCTGCTGCTCCAATATACGCCCTTCCCGGCCACGGTCTGCGGCTCGGTATGCCCAAATATGTGTATGCTGGCCTGCACCAGAAAGGCCGTCGACACCCCCTTGGACATTAAATCATGCGGCAGGCAGGCCATTCACGCCGCGCCACCTTCCGCTCCAGCCAGCGGTCACAAGGTTGCCGTGATCGGGGCCGGAATCGCCGGCTTAAGTGCCGCCTGGCACTTAAGCCTCAAGGGCCATAAGGTTGATCTTTTTGAGGCCACGAGTCGTCTCGGCGGTAAATTATGGGAACAGATCGACAAGGGCAAATTAGAGCGAGACACCCTGCTGACTGAATTAAAACGCCTGAAGTCTACAGGCATAAATATCATTCCGGAGACATTAGTCAACTCGGCTCAGTTTGAACGATTTGTCAGGGAATACGACGGGGTTATTATTGCCTGCGGCCTAATTAAAAAAGACGGACGGGGCCTGCGCTTTCTGAGTACCGATATAGAATGCCCCAATGGTAAAATAAAGGTTGACCAGGGCGGCAGCACCACTAACAGCAAGGTTTACGCCGCCGGCGACGTAATAAGCCGCGCTCTGGCTCCCCATGGCATCGGCCAGGGGATGTCGGCAGCCAAGGCCTTACACGCCAGCCTCACCGGCGGCACCTATACTCCCGACCGGCGGCCCACTATCACCTACCAGGCGATACAGACGGCCTATTACCCGGTTAAAATCAAGCGCGGGACGACAGTGCCCTTTTCCGCCTCCGCGGAGGCCCAGCGCTGCCTGTCATGCGGGCTGTGCCGCGACTGTGGTTTATGCGCCGCCTCCTGCCCCCAACAGGCAATTTACCGCCAGGAGACCGACACAGGTTTTACCTACCAGGTGGACGATGAACGCTGTATCGGCTGTGGCTTTTGCGCCGGTATATGCCCTTGCGGTATATGGGAGATGCGTGAAATAAAATAACAACCGGTCAAGGGGCCTGAACTATTACGGATTTATTCATAAATATTCTTGACCTTCGCAGGCACTTGTGCTACTTTTCCGGAATTAAAAATTTGGGCCATTAGCTCAACTGGTAGAGCATCTGACTCTTAATCAGCAGGTTCGCGGTTCGATTCCGCGATGGCCCACCATTATTTTTTAATATCAAGCACTTAACTGATATCTGGTTAAGTGCTTTTTTTTTGTGCCGCCTTACCAGTACAGCCATGCCTGGTCAACCCGGGCACCAAGAAACATGAAAGTCGTGGCAAGACCAATATCCTTGGCAGGTGACTTTCATATAAATAAACAGACAGCTCCATCATTGGCGAAATTCTTGTGATTTTAGGCCAAAACGGCGCAGAAGCCGCTGCAGGGCCTGACGTTCCATGCAACATTTTCTGGCCGCGGCAGAGACGTTACCCGCTGAAGTACTAAGAGCATCGGACAAATACAGACTGTTGAAACGATTAAGTACTTCTTTTTTGGCCTCTTTATAGGAGAGATCAAATAACAGGCTGGCATCCCCCAGATATCTACCGCCGCCGCGCGCCGCTTCTTCTTCGGTCATCAAAGCCTCTGGAGTTATGCGGCTGCTGTCAGACAACAAAACAGCCCGGTTGATGACATTCTGCAATTCCCGGATATTCCCCTTCCAGGGCCGCCGCATAAGGCTCTGTAGAGCCTCAGGGCTGAACTCAAGATCAACCCGTCCATGCTCCTCGCTATACCTTTCCAGAAAATTCTGGGCCAGCAGGGGAATATCATTCCTGATTTCCGTTAGACTCGGCATTGTCACAGTCATAACATTAAGCCGATAAAAGAGATCCTCGCGGAATTCACCCCGTTCAATCTTAGCCTCAAGATCCTGATTAGTTGAGGCAACTATCCGAATATCCACCTTATAGGTTCTGGTCTGCCCCAGAGGCTGAATTTCTTTTTCCTGCAGAACCCGTAAGAGCTTGGTCTGAATTGAAACTGGAATATCGCCTATTTCGTCAAGAAGAATAGTGGAACCATCGGCCTCTAAAAAAAGGCCGGCCTTGTCTCTGTCAGCCCCGGTAAAGGCCCCCTTCTGATAACCAAACAGCTCACTCTCCAGAATATGCTCCGGCAGGGCCGGACAATTAACGGTAATCATCTTATGAGAGGCGCGTTTACTCATGGAATGCAGGGCCTGAGCCGCAAGCTCCTTGCCGGTACCGGAAGCACCGCGTATGAGAACTGTCGCCGTACTGGCTGCCAGGCGGCTAAGTAAATCCATAGCCTGAGTCATCTTTTTAGACTGGCCGATAAATCCGGGAATTCGCTGATGCTCCGTCAACTGGTGCTGAAGGTGCAGATTTTCACGCAAGAGAAAAGTACGCTCCAGAGCCCGGCTGACGGCGTGGATGATCTTATCATTATCAAAGGGTTTCTCAAAAAAATCATAGGCCCCGTCTTTTAAAGCCTGAACCGCCATTTCTATGGTTCCATAGCCCGTCATGATAATAGTACTGATGGTGGAATCAAGCCCCAGCAAACACCGCAGAAATTCAAGGCCGTCCATGCCGCTCATCTTAATATCAGTAAGCACGACATCAGGCAGCCATGACTCAAGAAGGGCAAGCGCCGTCTCGCCGGAATCAGCTATTCTGACCTCATAGTTACATTTACGGCTCAAAATTTTGCGCAGGACGATAAGCATATCCCGTTCGTCATCAACAATCAGAATTTTTTGTTCTGTCCCACGACGTGAATTTTTCACCTTAACCTCTTTGCTCAAAGTGCAGCATAGCCTGAAAATACATCTGAACGAATTTTCCTGATACCGTATCAGCAACAGAAAAACGAAAATCACCAGCGGGCGGGAATTTACCGGTAAGGGCAAGATAGACATTCCGTGATAAGGAGATAACCGCCCTGTTTATATCCCCGAAATCTAAATTCTGGCCGGCAGCCGTAAAACAGCGGCAGGCCGCGGGACGATCAGCAAAGACCAGGCATTTATTATCTGCGGATAAGGGGCAGATCATTCCCGCCTCCCTGTAGAGCCCGGCAAAATCACTACCGGCTATCCCAGGATGCCCGGCCATAATTTCCCGTGTGCGGCGGGCCAGGTTAATTCCACGCTCAATAGCAGCATAACGCCGGGAACGGCTCAAGCTCCTGTTCATGGCCCGGCTGAGATTAATACTCTCAATCAGAGGCAGTTCCAGAGGTTCATGACAACAGGCCGCTGTCTGCCCGCCGCACTCCCCTTTAACACCGGCCGCCCGCAGTCGTTTATCCACCTTATCAAGCAAAAGTTGATATTCCTTGAGCCATGGCGAGAGATCAACCGTGGGCCGATTGTCGATTTTAGGTTGAGCATTTGTGAGTTTCCCTTCTTTTTTCCCATACTGCCGCAATAATTTCCATTGACAGTAATTAGTTGGATTCGCCCTGGTTCCCTTAAGGGTTTTTTCCGTTAGTTTGAGTCCGAGACCCCGCCGCAGTAAGTACGCCGAGACAAAAGTTCCCGTACGGCCATGACCATGACGGCAATGAACCAAGACCTTTTTATTGAGATAAACGGCCTCATCCAACCATTCCAGAGCCTCTTCCATGACCTCCATATCTGGAGCGCATTCATCGGGAACCGGAAGAAAATAAACCTCAAAACCGGCACCTTCTTCAATTTCGTGCAGATCAGAAAATTCACCACAGAGATTGACAATAGCGGTAATTCCCTGTTCCCGTATTGAATCAAGCTCCGCGTAAGACATGGGAGCGTATCCGACCGCCAGTTGCGGGGTAATCCAGCTAAGCTGATACATCATTATTGCCCGCCAACGTCCTTAAGCCGCAAAGAAGAGAAATCATATTCCCCGGCAAAAAATCGTTCCACATAGGGCCGAACGTCCATTCCATCTTTTAATATCATATCCATGAGTTTTGTACTGCCCAATAAAGCCCCTAAGGCCTCTAATTTACGTCCCAGTTCCTTACATTCTATACCCGAGATCCGGGCATCAAGCAAATCAGCTCTGGAATCTACTTCAAAATTGAGACGCCGTAAAACAATAGTGACAAATTCAATCCGCAGGACTCTGCCACTGTAATCACCACCGCCGCCGGCAAAACGGAACTGGCAGTAATTTGCCCGAACATCCCGGCCGCACAGGGCATCAACCAGGGTAAAATGATAACCAAAACGCATATTGAGATTCAGGTAATCCCGGCCAATTACGGCATAAGAGGCATAATCACCGGCATTTTTCATTGCCATTCCTCCGGCCAGAGCCACATCATCAAAGTTCTTCCAGTCGAAATGGCTGTGCGAATGCCAATCAATTCCCACTTGACTTATCCCCCGCCAAATTGCTCTAAAAGGAATTGAGCGGACTTGCTCCGGCAAGACGCTGCCAACGCCGGTATCATCATCTACCCCCCCTCCCACGTCCAACAAATATACCTCAAGAGGCAAGTTAGTTTGCAGCTTTCTTGACCTGCCGGAAGATCCAGAAATTCTGTCACCAAGAGAGAACATAGCCCGCACGGCCTGTTCATGAGTATAGCGGATAATATCATGCATTGAGCGGCATGAACTGGGCAGGAAATCAACTGACCGGGAATCAATTAATTGTAGCGGGGTTATAAAATCCAGCATCGCCCGCAGTTTCTTAAAATAGGGCAGATCACTGACGATTTGATGACCCGCCTTCTCATCCTGAAGCAACGATTCAACCCGGCCCGCATAAACCAGGCACTGATTAGCGTCAACGGTAACGAGTTGACCATGGATAAGGACTGTAGTGGCATCTTGGGTATCAACCAAAAGAGGAACCCCGAATTCACGGCAGACAGTGGCAAAATGACCGGCTATTGCCCCCTCATCGGCGACGACAGCTGTCAGGCGGTTCATAACTCGGACAATTGAAGGGGGCGTAAAACGGGTTACCAGAACAGCCCCAGGCGGTATATCATCCAAGTTCCCCATCCTGGCCTGATAAACCATGCCCGCTGCTCTACCACCAGCAGCCCTTTGCCCGCCGCGCAAAAGGGGCTCAAGGGCTATATCAGAGGCACAAACCTTATTGACGGGGCTTTGAACGGATTCCCGGCTCAGGGGACGGGCCTGTAACAAATATAGTTTATCAGCCCAGGTCTTAGCCCATTCCACGTCCTGGGGAGAGCCAAATAAAGCTTCAACGGCCATCCCCCAGGAAGCCAGTTGCCGGGCCTCGGAGTCTGAAAGTGTAAGTGAGCTTGCGGTCTCGTCCATAAGAGGAACAGCCACAAGTTTGTTATGGCGGATAAGGAGTTCCTCCTTCTGCCTGCCTGGCATTTTTCTGATTTTATCCAGATTCAGACGTTCAATGGAAAAAATATCGGGGCTCACGGCACCACTGGCCAGGGGCTCTCCCAACCCATGAACAGCATGAATAACCAGCATATCGTCATCCTTTGCAAGCGGATCCGCTGTGTAAACAATTCCGCTTGCCGCCGCCTCAACCATCGCCAGAACAAGCACGGCAATGGGCGCCTCCTCATCCATCAAGCCAAGATTAACACGATAGAAAAGGGCTTCAGGGCTGTATTTAGAGGCCGCGACATTTAGATAGTCTGGCAGTATTGTCTCACGCCTCGCCGCGAGGATTGTCCTGTACTGGCCGGCAAAGGAATATTCACTATCTTCGCTAATGGCGGAAGAACGGACGGCGGTCAACATTCCCGCGCCATAATTTTTTTCCATTTCTTCATAGGCCTTTAGTATCGCCCGGTTAACCTTTGGCGGGATTTCGGCCGCTTTAATCAGAGACTCAAGTTTATCAGACAATTGAACGAGTCCCTGGGAATCATTAAGATCAATTTCAGCCAGAAGATCATCAATCGCGGGCCGCAGATTATTGTGTTCCAACAGGGCATAAAAAGAATTAGTCGTAATGACAAACCCCGGCGGCACCGGGAGTCTTAATTTACTGCGCAGCAGCGCCAGGTTATGGGCCTTATGACCGGCCAGTTCCACTTCAGGCGTAGTGCTAAGATTAACAACATAGGGGGGAATATTTAACTGCTCAGGCGGGGCAAGAAGATAGCGGATATAAAAATTGAATTTTTTATAGTACTCCAGCAACGCCGCCGCCGCGGCTGGTTCAAGAACCGCAAAACTCTCAATCATACCAGAGACGGCAGCGGCAAAATGTTCATACCGCCTCGTAATCTGAGAAAAATCCTCCCGCCGGCCATCATGGAACAAGACCTCTAACTCCGCCATCAGATCATGACATTGACCATCATAGACCAGCAGGCGTTTAAAGGCCTCATAGGTATGGCGCACCATTATACCCGGTGCGAAAAGACGGTAGGACCAATGCTTGAACAACGAATTAAGCAGCATTTGTGATAATCTGTATTATATATTTTCTTCTTCGTAGAGGCACAAAAAAACGCTTGTTTGAGGGCGGCCAGTGGAGTAATCATGACATATTATGAATAATCGTCAAGGGGGAACTGCTTATGGTTGACCAAAGCTGCTCGATAAACTCTCCAAATCTCGAATCAGTAGAGACCATTGTACTGCCACAGCAGGTTAATGATTACCAAGAAGCCGTGGAGCTGGCCGGTGAACAGGCCAAGAGACGTTTTAGTGAATACATGCTTATTTCCTGGTACGATACTGATCGAGATTTTGAATCACCGCCAAACTCCACCGAGTGCACCAGAAATGGCCGGAAGGACGGTTATATACACTATGGTCTGAGCCATGGCGCAAAGCTCAAAGTAGATATTGAAAACGGCCGTTTCGTCTTTTTCTTTACCCCGGTTGAATGGTAATTACCAGCCAAATATTCTCACAAAGTTCCCGCTCATTCTTACTACTTGCTGATCTCCATAAAATTTATAATTCGATCATTACCTCGGAAAATACCAAAAGTAGCAGTGCCGGTGGGCGCGGTATCACCAGTGGCAGAATTATTATCCCAATCGTATTTGAGCCATGAATCACAGCTTGTTGACAGCTTGACACTGCCGTGGTTGTTATCCCCAGGGGCCTTCAGGTAAAGATTAAAGTCACCTAATGTGGGCGGTGTGCTAAATTGTTCGGACAACGGGCCGGCATTTGTACAGCCCGCGCCACTCAAGCCTGGTGAACCGTTATCCTGAACGCAGGTTTCCCCGTTACTGAGATTGCCAGTGTAATCGCTGAGGCCAATGGAGACTGCAGAGCAGGTGTCATTGATGTTGGTTACAAACCTGTTTCCAACATAGTGCTGGACAACGAGAGACATATGCATATCATTTAGCTCCGATCCAAAACTATTAGAGAGTTTTAAGCGCCCCTGCTGAAGTTCAGTTCCACCGACATCAGCAGTTGTGAACGAGTCGCAGGTTCCATCAGGTTCGCTGTCATAGCAGACATTGTCGGTATCTGTCAGATCTGCACTTGTCAGGGTTAGATTTAACTTAGCGTCAAATGGATTCAGCCGGACAGAAGGACGGTTATAAATTAAAGAGGCCCCGCTGACGGTAAGAGTTCCGCTGCCGGTGTAGCCGCTATTACCGCTGAAAGTGGCACTACCAGGATTCAGAGCGCTAAAGACGGCGCTGCCGCTTACTTGATCGCCATAATAAGCGGCCGAAATAGTCGGAGCGGCCAGTTTCCAGAAATTTTCATTAGTACCGGCACCGCCATAGTTCTTCGTTATGGCGCCAGTAGTATTCACTGCTGTCACGGTATATACCGGATTGCCCGCGAAGCCGAATGGTTGGCCCAAATAGGTAAAGTTACCAGCCAGACAACTATCGGCAAAGGCGGGGGTATTTGAGGCCACAATGAAACGATCCGGAATAAAGCGGCCGACATAGCCAGACTTACCTATAGAATTATCAGGCGTATCAATATAGTTTCCGTCATCGCCGGCTTTAATTTCCATAATGCCGACTTCACTGTAATTAGTTAGTGTACTGCCACTGCCATTGGTAAATCCGCTGATATTACTGACCGATAAAACGCCCTGCGTACCTGCCGCCGGACTTATCAAACCTGGGCTCAGGGTTATGGCCTCCGGAGTATTCTCCTGGCCGAAACTGACAGCGGCCGGGTTGTTGCTCAGAACGGCATTATTGGCTGGATTATTGTCGGCATAGCCATCTGGAATACCGTCGTGGTTTTGGTCATCAACCGATTGCCATAGAACAGCCCTGGCGGACACCATAAAATTCAAACCCGCCTTCGTAAAAGCAGTTCCATTGGCATTTACAGCCCCTGGAGCTGAACTGCCCGCTGCCGTAAGGGCTGAAACATCATAGCCGAAAGGCACGTTGGTGAAATCGTTGGAAGTGCCAGCCAGGGTAGCCGCTGGATCATTAGTGGCGGGAGAGGCCGCCAGGCTGAGAGAGGCATGCAGCCGTATTTTCCCTACATTACAATACACCATGCTAAAAACGGCGGTACCATTAGCGTCAAAGTGAAGAGATACAGGAGTTAAGTTCGCGGAACCGCTGTCGTTTCCGGCAATAGCCGTGTTACTGGGGCTTCCGTCAGGGCAGCTCAAATTGGCCGTACCACTGGTAATCCCCATTAGGTTGGAGCCCGCGCAGC
>CAZZJP010000011.1:0-24386 GCA_964654555.1 uncultured Desulfobulbia bacterium | reverse complement strand
CGGATATGGGCTGGAACACCGAATGCGGAGCCTCCATGGGTTTTACCATTGAGCTTCTGGCCCGCTATTACGACCTGAATTATCAGAATATGCCGCCGCCGTCCCGAACCTTCTCCGTAACCTGCGGGGTTTTGGGGATGAGCAGTATCTTTGATGCCATTATTGAGGGAACACCGGCGGCCGAGGCGGTGGCCTCCTTTGTTAAAGGCATTGCCGTAAACGCCTATCGTTTCGCCGGCTCTCCGGCCCGTCTCTATCTCTCCGGCGGTCTCTGCGCCAATCCGGTGTTTACCGACAGCCTGCCCTGCGAGGTTATCCCCCTGGGACGTTTCGTGCTGCTGGAAGGGCTGCTGTTCCAAGGTTAGCAAGCCATCCAATCCATCTATGGCATGAACCATACGGGCGTGTTGCATGCGCCCTTTGATCACTTATAACATATTAATAAAATTAGAAAATAAAACGGTAAAATGCCGGGAGGTTTCAGAATGGAGTCTCTTTGCTTCAGCCATAATAAAAGCCTGATTTATTCCATGAGGAGCCGCTGATGATAACCACTTCTGATCTTTGGCTAAATATTTTTTTACCTCCCGCGGGGATGCCACGTTATTAATGAATTGCAATCCCGTAATATAGGGGCGGCCTGGTACGGAAACTGCTTCAAACTGGCAGTCAACAGAGGTGGCCAGAACATCAAAATCATGGGGTATGGGCGGCATTATGGCCTGATTATGCCATTTGAAAACAGGCAGGCTGGCAGGAATATTTTTAAAAATTGGATGCTCCCGGCCCTTATGGGTAAGATAGCCGGTGGTGAAGCCGATACTGGCGCAATAGTTGGTGCTAACGACCGCCCCCTGGTTCCAGGCCAGGAAATGAAGTCCCAGGCCGATCCCCAAATAAGGCCGGTCTTCATTAAGCGCCTTATGAATGGTTTCCTTTTGCTTCAAGAAGGAGGCATAACTTTTGTCACAAGGACACGGTAAGCTGCCATCCAAGACGACTATGCCGTCATATTTTGCTAAGGACGGGATGGACTGCCGCCAAAGTTTTACTATATTCAGTTTAACATTAAACCGTTTGGCTGTTTCGGTAATAATCTTACCCGGCCTTTTATATAAGGTACGCTGGAGAATAATAAGATGTTTTGCCATGTCAGGTCAAATTGTTGCACAAAAAGCCGCGCGGCAGGGTTGGTGAATCCGTAATAGTTCACCAAGGGCACCAAAGTTGATGCTGCCCGATAGTGTAAGAGTTCACCAGTGCCTTAGATCCGTTTGTTTCTGCCCTCAAGTCTGTACTTCCTGTACGTGAGAGGGCTGAAACGGACGGAGATAGATGAGGTGCTGGTGATCTTATGTAAATTCCGCCCCGCTCCGCGCGAGATGGCATAAGTTGAAATTTAAAAAATTGGTGACTATTCAACAGCAGATTTGGTGCTGCTGAATAGTCACCGCTTTATGTTAATTTTCCTCCAGATAAGCAGGTTTGATATTGAACTCCGGATAGGCGGAAACCGAGATTTCGTTCTGATCAAGACCGCTAATTTCCACCTCTTTAGAAACCCTGAGTGGAACGACCTTATCCAGCAGTGTGAAGAAGACATACATTATAACAAAGACAAAGATGAAATTAGTGATGACTCCTACCACCTGAGCTGTAAACTGCGAAGCATTACCGTAAAAAAGGCCTCTGACTGTGCCACTGACACCGTTGACTCCATCGCCGTAAGTTCCGTCGGCAAAAAGGCCCAGGGCCAGGAGCCCCCAAGCCCCGTTGACACCATGGACAGAGATGGCACCCACCGGATCATCTATCTTTAAAACACGTTCGACAAAGAATACGCTGATACAAAGCAGAACACCGGCAATGGCGCCGATGCCGACAGCGGCAACCGAATTCACATAGGCGCAGGGCGCGGTTATGGCAACGAGTCCAGCCAGCAGTCCGTTGGCCGACATGGAGACATCGGGCTTACCGTAGAATATCCACATATAAAACATGGCAAAAAGCGCTCCAGAGGCTGATGCCAGCATAGTGTTGGTGGCTATGATGCCGATTCGCAGATCCCCGCCGGCCAGAGTTGACCCCGCGTTAAATCCGAACCAGCCGAAGGCGAGAATAAAACAGCCGGTGATGGCCATGGGAATATGATGCCCCGGAATAGCGCGTGGTTTTCCATCCTTATCAAATTTCCCGAGCCGCGGCCCAAGGATCATGGCCCCGACAAGCGCCGCCACGCCGCCGGTCATATGGACAACGGATGAGCCGGCGAAGTCCAGTGTTCCATGGCCAAGCCCGAAATTAGTTCCCAGCTGCGACAGCCAGCCGCCGCCCCATACCCAGTTTCCGTAAAGCGGGTAGACAAACATCGCAATGAAGAAGCCGTAAAAGACAAAGGATTTGAATGTCCAGCGTTCCGCCATTGAGCCGGTGGGGATTGTGGCGGTGGTATCCATAAAAACCATCTGGAAGAGAAAAAGCGAGAAGATAGAGACATCATAGGTGTTGCCGGAAAGGAAAAATCCATTTGTCCCGAACAGGCCGAAATCCTTGCCAAAAAGGTGGAGGGCGAACTCTCCGTTCAATAATCCGGTTCCGCCCCCGAGAGTGGCGATATTACCCACGCCGCCCATCTGGATGGCAAAGCCGCATATCCAGTAACCGAGCATCCCGATACCGTAAACCATCATATTCATAGCCATGGTATGTCCGGCATTCTTGGCCTGCGTGAAGCCGGTTTCTGCCAGGGCGAAACCGGCCTGCATAAACATAACAAGAAAACCACAAAGCAGAGTCCACATAAAATTGATGGCAATCCGGTTATGACCAATGACATCTGCCAGTTTTATCGCCAGGGGTTCGGCTTTTGCCATCCGTGTCATATCCTGTTTTGTAGGGGCATTAGCCGTGGCGCCAATCACGTCCGCCGCGCCGCCGGTATTCGTCCCCGAGGGATCCGGCATCAGCACTGCCGGAGCCGCTGACTGGGAAGAGGCACCCGGCATCTCATAGCCGGCATAAACCGTGCCCGCCATAAACAAAAATATTCCAAGGCATAATACACTGAGTAACTGCTTCATTTCATTTCTCCAATTTGTGCTTTTGCCCCATTCCGGCCAGTGCTGCTCAAGTCGTTTCTGGATGAAAAACATATAGTAATTGTTTCGACGTCGGAGGCGGCTGCTGAAGTAGTACCCTCAGCAATCCGGGTGTCTGCCGGTATTGCAAATATTACCGTTAATAATGCGTTTCGCATTTCCTTCTCCCTATAAGATGATTTTTTAAATCAGATTGCCTCTTTATCCCGTTCCCCGGTTCGTATCCGGATAACAGTTTCCACCGGCAGCACAAAAATTTTACCGTCTCCGATTTTACCTGTTCTGACCTTGGTTATTATGGTCTCAACGACTTGACTGGTAATCTCCTCCGGTACTACCAATTCCACCTTGATTTTGGGGATAAAATCAACCACATACTCTGCGCCTCGGTATATTTCTGTATGCCCCTTTTGCCGCCCGAATCCCTTTACCTCGGAAATCGTCATCCCGTTTATCTGCAATTCTGATAACGCCTCTTTCAACTCATCGAGCTTAAAGGGCTTGATTATTGCTTCGATCTTTCTCATGGTTTCCTCCTTTGTTGCATGACGACGATACCACTGTGAAGGATTAGCGGTGCCGCTGTTACGCGACTGATAAATTGTGACTGCTCTTGCTCGTTTGCCAATGGAATCATGAAATTTACGATCAAGCATGTAACATGCCAGAACACAAAACTATATTTAGGCAGTATCGTTACCCCTTGTTTTCAATGAAAAAACTGTTTACATTATAAATTTATGGCAGATTTTACTTGAGGGATAGCAGGAAATATCAATACATTTATGTAAATAATGCATTTAAATGCATTTCATAAATGTAGACTTATTGAATGAGCAAAGAAGAAGAGGTGGTTACCAGTCCTTAGTTAACTTGTTGGAGTAGCGAGATTATTTTACTGTTTAATGTGCCAGAACAGGGGAAGGATATTTGAGCCGGGAAATTACAAAAGTGTCTAAAAAAGTTCCGGGAAATTACGGGTAGACTTTAAAATCAAGGTCTTTTAGAGATGAACAGCAAAGTTTCGCCTCTAATAAAACAGCCGGAAGGCAAAGGCAGTGGTTGTTACTACCGCTACTTCCCCATTCTCCGCACCGTCAGGATTAAGGCCAGCAACGGGGCGGCAAAAGCGGGAATAATTACCTCGGCTTTTTTTCGAAACAGGGGATCGGAGAGCAGAGAAACCAGGCCTTTCAAGGAGGATGAATCGGGCAGAATTCCAGCAATAAAGACAATCATCAGAGCAACAGCGGCCAGCGCCAATTCTGCCACTATTAGTTTCTTACCGAACACCAGCCCTCCGGAGAAGATAATATTAAGCCAGGTCATCCGCATACACATTGGCTCAAGCCCTTTTAAGGCCTCTTTGACCTCAAGCAATAAGCCGACGGCCTGCCTGTAAGGCTCGGCCTGATTCCTCTTGGCTAGTTTGATAATTGTATTAATATTTTTCTTAATCGGCAGTAATTGGCTGTGGAATTTTTTAAAAAAACAGGGGAATTGGTATGAAAGCCAGAAAGTATAATAGCCCTTCCAGCGCGTCATCTCCCGATTAGCCTGGTCATAGAGTGCGTTTAATTTATTTTCCCGCAGCCGGCGGCCGGCGGCATAGAGGGCCTTAGCCCTTGAAGCCGCATCGAGACAGTCAAAATAGCTGCCCCTGAGCATCATCTTTTCCAGATTGGCCAAGGTCTGAATATTTACTTTCATCTCTTTATCTTCTTTTTCAAACCAACCTGCCAAATCGTTAATTTCCTCTCTCGCTCTAACTAAATTCTCGCCGGCTGCACTTGCAATAGTCTGGTATTGTGCCTGGAGAATATCTTCCACCTTGGCCTGAATATGAATCAATTCTGGATCCATCATAATAATCATATACAGCCGCCGCTGATCAACCATCAATGAACGGAGGAGCTGAAAGGCCTGCTCCCTGAAATTACCCTTGACCTCAAGCTGCACCTTGCGGTAGAGAAGATCCTGACAGTCAGCCCTGATTGTAAAGGCGTTTTTGATTAAATCACGCGCCTTCCAATTCTCATCGTTAAGATCATAATATCTCGACAAAAGAAGCGATATATAAATACGTTCCTTTTCAGCAATGGCAAAATTGGAGGCCAGCTCAAGATAATTACGCATATCAGCGAGACGTCCCCTTTCCAGAGCCAGAAAGGCCTGGCCCAGGACAGCGTAAAATCTCTTGGGTGCCTTGTGATTACACTCCCGCAGGAATAATTCCTCGGCCCGGCCATACTCCTTGACCCGTAGACAATCAAAACCAAGCTGGAGATTATTATTATCAATATTGATTTTATCCGTCTTAAAAACAGACTCCCATTTGTTATAGACGCTGAAGGAGATATTCCATAAAAAACGAGGCTGATATACCCGGTTTATGTCAAGAAAAGCGGTATATACCACGAGAAGGGGATCCTTGCGGATCTGTGATACGCTGATACCGGCTGCCAGGATATGGGCCATTTTCTGCGGTTCGGCAAAGACCTTTTTGTAGATGATATTTATTTGCTTAAAGGGCAGATAGCCGATTTCTTGCAGCCCGTTATGCGCCATTTTCAGGGCCTTGGCCGGACAGTGGGCGGGAAGGTGCCAACGCATACCGCAATAAAAGCAGGGGCGGCCGCTGCCGGCGAGGGGCAAATCTCGAAAGGCAAGAATTTGGCGGGCGCTGATCCTGCCGTGTTCAGGGAAGATCAGCGCCGTCAGACCGCCGCCCTCATTTTTCAGCCTACAGGCCGGGAATTGTCGGCGAGTCAGCAACAATTCAAGCTTATTTTTCAGGGTCATGGTGACATAAATCGTCTCCGGATTTAGGATATCCCAATGCTCATCATCCGGGGAAAGCAGGGCCGGCCTTGAATCATGCGGGGAAACAAGGTGCATGACACATTTGAGGGGCAAAACTTCGTCATTTAATTTCTTGTGGTCGTGACGTAATTTAACAAAGGCACCCAATACGGCCTTCAAGGCGGCGGTTGGGTTGGGGAAGGAGAAAAGGAGCAGTTCGGCAGAGGTGTCGGATGCCTCAAAACCACTTTCTTTGAGGAGATTATTGAGTTGGCCGGTAAAGGCGGGCCAGGCCGCCGCCAAAAGTTTGGCCCCCTGGTAGGGCATGGGCATGATGGCGGCCAGGATGAGATTTTCTTGCGCCATGGCTTAACACTGATCCAATATTTCCTGGGCCAGTTTATTGCCCGGATCAATTCTAACCGCCTTTGAGGCCCATTTATCAGCCCGCATCCGCATTTTCAGTTTAAGATAACACTCCGCGAGATAGAGGAGGACGTTGATGTCCATGGGAAAATGTTGCTGTACCTTTTCAAGCAGAGCTGCCGCCTCCTGATAAGCGCCTTTCTGCAACAGGGCCAGGCCCAGTTTTTTTTGCAGATAATCACGATCAGGCGCCGCTTCCAACACCTTCCGGCAGCAGAAAACCGCCAGTTTAAAAAGGCCGTGCTCCATAGCGAGATCCACGGTCTCTTCATGGAGATCAAGATTAGCCGGATTATTACGGAGCATGGATTTTAATATCTTTTCCGCCTCTTTAACCCGCTTGTGTTTTAAGAGGAGCGCCGCCACCTTAAAGGCCCGTTCGGCGTTTCGCGGGCTTAGATCCAGGGCCTTGGTAAAATATTTAATGGCCTTATCCGTCTCCCCCTGTTTTAGATAAATCTGGCCGAGATAATGATAAGACGGAACCTCTAAACGATTCATGGTAATAGCCTGTTCAAAGGCCTCAACCGCCCCCGGCAGGTCATTCTTTTTTAAAAACAGACGGCCTATTTCCCGCCACGGCCGGGAGGAGTGTTTGCTCAAATCAGCCGCTCGGCGCAGGCATTCAATGGCATTATCAAACTGGCCCTTGGCCCGCCATTTCTCGGCCTTGCGCAACAGTATGGCCTGAGGGCTGGGATTATCCACCCGGTTAAGCAGTTCCATGATTTTCTGTTCCAGGGTCGCGGTAACAAAGGGCTTGGTGAGGTAGGCATCCACATCCTGCTCAGCGGCCTCAGCGACAATACTCTGATTGGCCTCGGCGGTTATCATCAGGAAGGGGATATCCTTGAACTTTTTGTTGCCGCGCAGCTTATTCAGGAGTTCTGTGCCATTCAGCTTGGGCATCTGCCAGTCGGAAATTATGAACTTTATGGCGCAATGTTCGGTGTTTAAAATCTTCCAGGCCTCAAGGCCGTCCGCCGCTTCATAATATTTACGGCCGAATTTGATTAATTTCAGCATGGCCCGAATGGAGCGCCGCATATTATCCAGGTCATCAACGATGAGAAAATTAATTTGGGCTGGATCTATTGTCATAGGGAAGTTCTCGAACTAAGCGCCATTAAAGGCGCAAAAGAAAATAAAATCTACAACCTTCACCAGGTCTGCTATTGACCGCAATTTTACCTTTATGAACCTCAATGGCCAGCCGGCAGAAATACAGGCCTAGGCCGGTACCCACCAAGGCATCCTGCTTTTCAGAGAGGCGGGAGTATTTTTCAAATATTTTTTCCTGTTTGTCCTCTGACAGCCCCGGCCCCTGATCCTGCACAAAAAACTCCAACTCCTCGCTAACGGCGAGGTAATTACAACCGGCGGTAATTTTGGTGCCTGGTGTGGTATAGCCCAGGGCATTGGTCAATAAATTCTGCAAGACCCGTAAGATCAGGATTCGATCAACATAGGCCATGGGCAGCTCAGGGGCAGCGGCTAGCACGAGTTCCACATCCTTAATCCGGGCCAGGCCGCGCAGGGCGCTCAAGGCCTCCTCGAGCAGTGCCTTGGGCTGAACCTCCTCTGGGCAGGGAATTAATTTGCCGTCTTCCATCTTATTGATGGCCACCAGATTATTTGCCATACGCACGGCACGATCACAGCTCATCTGAGCGGCGGCCAGAAATTCACGGTTCTCCTGGCTTATAGAATAAGACATAATATCCAGATTGGCCACCACCTCCGCCAGCGGGGCCTTTAGATCATGAATCAGCATTTTGTATAACTCGTCCCGCAGGGACTCCTGCCGTTTTAACTCCTTGTTTTTTAAACGCAGGTTATCTTTTTGACGCCGCAGTTCTTTATGGAGACGCTGCTGAACCAGGGTGGAGATAATCATCGTGCTGAAATCAAGGAGATAGGTAATATCCTCCTGCAGCAGATCCTTGTCACCCGCCTTATCGGTAATATTTATCACCCCCAATAATTGCTCGTCCTGAAAGATCGGCAGGGAGAGCAAGGCGTTTTTTTTATAATGCTGATTATGCGGCCGCTTATTATTAAAACGGGGGTCTACGGAGATATCCGGGATAAAGACAGGGACTGCCGTCCTGGCCGCCAGAGCGGCGATGGAATCGCTGTCCATGGCCTGTTTTTTGCCTATTATTTCCCGGCGGCTGGCGGTGGCAACTATCAGGTTACGGCCCTCTAAAACCATAATTGAACCCTGCTCCACCCCCATATAATCCAATAGTATCGCCAGGATATCATCCAGCCGTTTATTAAATTTACCCCCCTTCTGGTTGATAATTCTGATAATTCTGGAGATGTTTTCCAGCAGACAGTTGGCCTGTTCCAGGGAGAGGGGGTGTGGTTCCGGAGGTTTATCACTGTTCATGGTTACTCCCATTCAATGGTGCCTGGCGGCTTGGAAGAAATATCAAAAACTACCCGGTTGACCCCCCGCACCTCATTAATAATCCGGTTGGACATCCGGCCCAGTAAATCATAGGGCAGTCTTGACCAGTCGGCGGTCATGGCGTCTAAGCTGTCCACACAGCGCAGGGCCACCACGTGTTCATAGGTTCGTTCATCACCCATAACCCCCACGGTCTGGATGGGCAGCAGAACGGCGAAGGACTGCCAGGTCTGACGGTATAATCCGGCCCGTTTCATCTCTTCAAGGACAATGACATCGGCCTGGCGCACGATCTCAAGGCGCTTGGGGGTGATTTCGCCAATTATCCGAATCGCCAGGCCGGGGCCGGGGAAGGGCTGCCGGTAAATGGCCTCTTCGGGCAGGCCAAGCTCCAGGCCGAGGAGCCGCACTTCGTCCTTAAACAGATCACGCAGAGGCTCGATGAGATCCAGTTTCATGATTTCGGGCAGACCGCCAACATTATGATGCGATTTAATCACCGTGTCACCGACAAAAGAGACACTCTCTATTACATCCGGGTAGAGAGTACCCTGGGCCAGATATCTGGCGTCTTTGATCTTGCCGGCCTCCCGCTCAAAAATCCTGATAAACCCGTGGCCTATAATTTTGCGTTTTCTCTCAGGATCACTTACCCCGGTGAGCTGGCCGAGAAATTCATCACGGGCATCTATCTGAATAACATTGAGTCCGGTTTTTTCCCGGAAAAAACGCATAACACTCTCCGTCTCTCCGGTACGCATGAGGCCGTTATCGACATAGATGCAGATCAATTGGCTGCCGATAGCCCGATGAATAAGGGCTGCCACCACCGAGGAATCAACCCCGCCGCTCAAGGCGCAAATGACCCGATCGCTGCCCACCTTTTCCCGGATAGCAGCAATATTGGATTCTACAAAGGACTGCATGGTCCATTTGGACTGGCAATGACACATGCCGAAGATAAAATTACGTAATACATCGCTGCCAATCAGGGTGTGAGCCACCTCTGGATGAAACTGAACCCCCGCCAGGGGTTTATGCCGGTGGCGGATAGCGGCGTTTGGCGAGTGCTCGCTCACCGCCGAGATCATGAACTCGGCGGGCAATTCCTCTATGCGGTCGCCATGACTCATCCATACCTGATTGGCGCCTTCAGACTCCAGACCGGCAAAGAGCCCCTCGCTGTTTTTGATTAGCAGCTCAGACTTGCCGAATTCACGTTTTTGCGCCTTTTCCACCCGGCCGCCGCCCTGGACGGTCATTAATTGCGCCCCATAACAAATGCCCAGCACCGGAATATCAAGATCGAATATACCGGGATCACTCTTGGGGGCGTCTTCATCATAAACGCTCTTGGGGCCGCCGGAGAGGACTATACCCCTCGGGGCTATGGCCTTGATCTTTTCAAGGCTTAAATAATAGGGGTGTACCTCACAATAGACCTTCTGCTCCCGGATACGGCGGGCAATTAACTGGGTGGTCTGTGAACCAAAATCAAGAATTAATATCTTTTCTGTTTGAATATCCATAATAATCAGCCTAAGCGGTAATTAGGTGCCTCCTTGGTAATAATAACATCGTGAACATGACTTTCCTTGAGCCCGGCAGCGGTAATCCTGACGAATTTTGCCCGCTGGCGCAGGGCCTCAATATCCTTAGCTCCCACATAACCCATACCCGAGCGCAGGCCGCCAAGCAGTTGATAGATGGTGTCTGAAATCGGCCCCCGATAGGGTACTTTCCCTTCAATGCCCTCGGGAACCAGTTTGGCTGGATTTTCTACTTTATCCTGAAAATAGCGGTCGCTGCTGCCCTTTTTCATGGCTCCGAGAGAACCCATACCCCGATATCCCTTATAGGTACGGCCCTGATATAAAAAGATCTCACCCGGCGCCTCATCGGTACCGGCAAAGAGACTGCCCACCATAATGACATGGGCTCCCATGCCGATAGCCTTGGTAATATCACCAGAAAATTTAATACCGCCGTCGGCAATGACCGGGACATCGTATTCAGCCGCCGCTTTGGCGCAGCGATAGATGGCGGTCATCTGCGGCACTCCGACTCCAGCCACAATTCTGGTAGTACATATTGACCCAGGCCCTACTCCGATCTTGACACAATCGGCGCCGGCCTTAATCAGATCGACCACCGCCTCCGGGGTGGCAATATTACCGGCCACTACCTGGAGAGCGGGAAAGTTGTCCTTTAATCTCTTTAAGGCGTTGATGATATTTCTGGAATGGCCATGGGCGGAATCTAAAACCACAATATCCACTCCGGCCTTAATCAGGCCCTCTAATGATTCGGGGGGGGTATCAACCCCAATGGCCGCGCCCACCAGCAGGCGGCCCAAGCCATCTTTGGCGGCGTGGGGGTAGCGTTTGATTTTTTCCAGATCCTTGGTGGTAATCAGCCCCGTCAAGTTGCCGTCATCGTCCACTACCAGCAATTTTTCAATCCGGTGTTCGTGGAGCAGGGCCTTGGACTGTTCCAGGGTAATTCCCACCTGGGCGGTTATCAGATTCTTGCTGGTCATGACATCGCGTACCCGGAGCAGGGGGTCGGAGACAAAGCGCAGGTCACGGTTGGTGACGATTCCCACCAGCTTCTTGCCCTGCCGCACCGGTACCCCTGAGATATGAAAACGCTGCATAATGGCCTGAACATCGGCCACGGTGGCCTCCTCCTCCACGGTAATTGGATCGACAATCATGCCGGATTCAGATTTTTTGACCCTTTGTACCTCCAGGATTTGATTGTCAATCCCCATGTTTTTATGAATAATACCCATCCCCCCTTCCCGAGCCATGCTGATGGCCGTCCGGTGCTCGGTGACACTGTCCATGGCGGCACTAATCAGGGGAATCTGTAAATTAATCGTCTTGGTCAATCTGGTGCCAAGTTCCACCTCAGCGGGCAGGACATCGGAGGCCTGTGGAACCAGCAGCAGGTCATCAAAGGTATAGGCATCAAGTATAATTTTATCTTGCATCGCAAAGGGCTCCCGGGGAAGAATTTATGGTGGTTGGCTTGTAACTATTCGGCCCTTATATGAAAGCCGTCGCCGTCTGCCAAGGGTATTGGCTTACCACGACCTTCATTTTTCATTGTACTCGGGTGACCGGGCATGGCTGAAGTTACTGGTAATTTTTTATTTTAAATTATTTTCATAAATAACAAAATGATAAAAACGACAGTTTTATAAAAAGCATGGGGCAGCGGCTCAGTCATCCCTGTGACTCAGGACAATTCCTTCTAAAAAACCGCTGCTACTTACTGTTAAGTCCTGACCGGCAATTTCAATAACAGCCTGCAGCAGCATTATACCCGCCGGAATAATTGCCCCTCTTTCTCCCAGGCCCGGTATAGAGCGAAGTGCCCTGGAGTCCAGAGTCGTTAAGCGGGCCAAAATTTTATCTAATCCGGTTCTGGTCAATCTGCTGCCCTGAATCAACCTTGCCTGGTAACGTTCCAGATTCAGGGAGAGCATGGCCAGCGCGTTAGCAGTACCCCCCGAGGCCACGAGACGTATTTTACTTAGATCGGCAGCAGGTATCAGCTCGCGAAATACGGGCCTAATCTGCTCAATGAGAAAGATTTTCATTTGAGCCAGGGCTGAGGCGTTGATTCCAGCCCTGAGAAATCGTTCCGTTAAATTTACTGCCCCGATGGGCAGACTGCGGATAAGCGGCTTCTGCCTGTGGCGAGCCAGGATCATTTCGGTACTGCCGCCCCCGGCGTCAACTAAAAGCAGAGGCCGGCTGCTCTCTTCTTGCCCGGCCTGACAACCCAGAAAGGTATATGCCGCCTCCTGTTCCGGGCTAAGGATCTCAATGCGGCAGGGCAGAATTTTTTCAGCCTCCCGAATGAAGTCCCGGCTGTTTGCTGCCTGACGCAGGGCTTGGGTACCACAGGCCCGTAACGGCATAGCCGGCAGCTCACGCAATTGTCTAACAAATACCCGGCAGGCGGCAAGTCCACGCTGACGGGCCGCTTCGCTTAACCTGCCTGTTGTCGTTAACTTTTCGCCAAGGCAGGTTTGGTGGCAGATATCCAGTAAGATTCGGGCAGGGGGCCAGCTTGACTTTAAACCTGATACCACCAGCAGACGAAAACTATTACTGCCCAAATCAATGGCGGCAAAATTGGTCTCTTTCGCTTGCACTCTGTTTACTCTCATAACCGCTTTAGAATTGGGCAAAACAAAAATCAGGCAAAGCACGCCGCAGGTAAAATAGTTACGGGAATTCTTTACTTGACAAGTTTGACCATTCGGCGCAATATCGTGCCATGCTTAACATGAACCCTGACAATCCACAAGTTAGACTTATCGCGCAAGTGGCAGACAGACTGCGGAGCGGTGAAATTATATGTTATCCAACCGATACTATTTATGGAATCGGCTGCGATATATTCAACCAGAAGGCGGTAAAAAGGATTCATCAATTAAAGCGGCGGCCTACCCATAAACCATTCAGCTTTATGTGCAGCAGTCTGAAAAACGTAAGCCAATACTGTCACATTTCAAACCAGGCCTATCGGTTAATGAAACGGCATCTGCCCGGGGCCTACACCTTTATTCTGCCCACCATGAAAATAGTGCCCAGGATCATGACCAGTAAACAGAAGACAGTGGGAATAAGGGTGCCGGATAACAATATATGTCTGGCCCTGGTGGAGGCCCTCGGTAATCCAATTCTGACCACCTCCGCCATCCTTAATGAGGATGAAATACCGGCTGGTGAGGCCTATGAACTTGAAGAAAGGCTGGCCAACGTGGTTGATCTGATCATTGACGGCGGCCCGATATATCCAGAGCCGTCAACTGTTATCTCCTTGACTGGTTCGGAACCGGTAATTTTAAGAGAGGGGAAGGGGGATAGCGGATCATTCTAACCGCGACGGGTTCAGCTTCATGACATGAACGGGAAAGCGAACTACTTACCCCTTAATCAATGGTTCTTTCAGTGATTTACTCATGGTAAAATGAATAGATTTCCGAGCCGGGATATGCATCATCTCCCCGGTTTTGGGATTGGGTACCGATTTAGCGCGGCGCTCACGTACACTTAAACTGCCAAAGCCTCTTATTTCAACCCGCTGGCCATTTTTCAACCCCTCAATCAGGGATGTTATAACAATTTTTACCGCCCGTGAAGCGTCCTGCTTCATCAAATACGGCATATTATCCACTATATAATTAATAATATCTTTTTTAAGCATGGTGGTTAATCAGTCTGATACATAAGAATCGGCATTCTGTTCCATAACACACTTCCGAGTACTTGACTCTTCATGTCGCTGAGATAATGAAGAAGGTTAAATTTATTATCTTCCGGGTAGATCAGAGGGGGATTTTTGATAGAAATACCACCAAGTTTGGCCGCCATTTCAACAGCAGTGGTAAAATTACCAAGTTTATCAAGCAACCCCAGATCAAGAGCCTGTTCGCCGGTGAATACCCGGCCATCGGCAATCTTTTTAACCTTGGCCACCGTAAGATGGCGGCTCTGCGCCACCGCTCCGACAAACTGTTTAAGGACGTTATTAATCATCTTCTGGAGCAACTGACGTTCTTCAGGAGTCATATCGCGGGACATGGAGCCAATATCCTTGTTGATCCCGCTCTTTACCACTTCCGTCTTATAGCCAATCTTCTCGAACATTTTCTTCAAATTGGGGAACTTGATAATAACCCCGATACTACCGGTTATGGTTCCTGGATCAGCAACAATGCGGGTAGCCCCCAGGGCGGCGTAATATGCCCCCGAAGCTGCCACGGACTGCATACTGGCAACCACGGGTTTTACCCGTGCCGTCCGCCGGATTTCATCATATATTTCCTGTGAGGCACCCACAGCTCCGCCAGGGCTGTCTATCCGTACAACTATGGCCTTGATATGGGGATTACGGCGAAAGTCGGTCAATATCTTGATGGACTTATCGGCATCCATAATAACTCCCTGCAGACGCAGAACACCAATGGCATTGACACGGGTGGTCTCATAGGCCTGGGGATGAATCAGACGGGCAATAAAAAAGGTTATTCCACCAAAGAGGAAGAGGAACAGACCCGTCAAAACGAATAAACCAAACACGACGGGGTGCCTCTGGTGAAATAACCTTTTCTCCATGACTATGAATTAACGCCTTAATCAGGCGTCTGTCTCTTTTTTATCGCCGTCCTCGTTCTGCTGTTGGGCAGCAATCTCCTCCTTCTTGGCATTTAAGAGATCACCAATAGTAGAGGGGCTGGTCTGTTTCTTCTGATACTCCTCAAGCACATCCTCCTGCTTGTCGGCCAGGGCTTTAATGGACAGGCCTATCTTGCGATCCTTGGCTGAGACATTAATTACTCTGGTCTCTAACTCATGGCCGACCTTATAGAGGCCAACCGGACTGTTGATTTTGTCTTCGCTGATCTCAGAGACATGCACCAAACCCTCGATGCCGTCCTCAACCTCAACAAAAACTCCAAAATCCGTGACGTTAGTGATCTTACCGGTGATCTTGCTGCCTACGGGATATTTGGTCACGGCCTCCTGCCAGGGATCGGGCTCCAACTGCTTGACTCCGAGGGAGAAACGCTCGTTTTCACGGTCAATTTTCAAGACCACGGCCTGCAGGGTATCACCCTTACTGTATTTCTCTGAAGGATGTTTAATACGTTCGGTCCAGGAGAGGTCGGAGACATGAATAAGACCGTCAATGCCCTCCTCAATACCGATGAATACACCAAAGTCCGTAATATTTTTAACCTTACCCTCAATAATAGAACCCACGGGATAATTTTCAGAAACCAGATCCCAGGGATTAGGCTGTAACTGCTTCATGCCCAGGGATATACGCTTGGCAGCAGCATCAACATTGAGAATAACTATCTCAATCTGATCACCCATGGCAACCAGCTTGGAGGGATGTTTGGCCTTTTTTGACCAGGTCATCTCTGAAATATGAGCCAGGCCTTCAACACCCTCTTCCAATTCGGCGAATACCCCGTAATCCGTGATACTAACCACCTTGCCGCTGGCCTTGGTACCCACAGGATAACGCTCCTGAACAGTTGACCACGGGTCTTCCTTAAGCTGCTTAACACCGAGGGATACCTTACCGGAATCTTTATCGAATTTTAAGATCTTAACATCTATATTTTCACCGACCTGAAACATCTTGGAGGGATGTGATACCCGGCCCCAGGAGAGATCGGTAATATGACAGAGGCCGTCCATGCCGCCCAGGTCAACGAAGATACCGTAATCAGTGATATTGGTAATGGTACCCTTGATAACCGCGCCCTCCTGCAGAGAGTCGCGCATGGCATCACGCAGTTTGTTTCTCTCTTCCTCAAGAATGGCCCGGCGGGAGATAACCACGTTGTTACGTTTGCGGTTATATTTTAAAATTTTGAAATCATAGGTCTGGCCCAGCATGGCATCCAGATCCTTAACCGGCCGCAGATCAATCTGCGAATAAGGTAAAAAGGCCGGTACTCCTATATCAACGGAAAGACCGCCCTTGACCCGGTTCTCAATAACCCCCGGGATGGTACCGTCATCCGCCTGAATCTGGGCAATAGCCTCCCAGACCTTTATTGCAATAGCCTTTTCACGCGACAGACAGAGACCGCCGTCCTTTTCGCGTTTTTCAACAAAGACATCAAAGACATCACCAACATGAACCTCCAGCTGTTCACCGTCGTTTTTAAACTCCGACAGGGAGATCATGGCCTCGGATTTGTCACCGATATCAACAACCGCCATCTGACTGATGAAATCAATAACCGTACCAGGTACAACCTCTCCGACATTGGCAACCTTTAAGCTGTCCTCAAACAAATCGGCGAAGCTGGCATCATCACTTATGTTGTCAAATTGACTGGCACTTACCGCTTCGACGCTCTCAACGTCAGGCGCGGACTGAACCTGTTCTGTGGTTTCTGTTACATTGTTTCCCATTAAAGACAAGCCTCCTGTTCTATTTTAGAATAGAGTTTTATACCAGACTGGAAAAGATATTTCAATATTTTATTTTAAAATTCGCTTCCCTGCGATAAATGGCAACTGGACTACGCCCGTGTTTCCATCTATTAAGGCGAAATAATCCCGGAGAATGGCCCGGTGATCGAAGGCCAGGGGCGGTAAATTATTTTGATAATATACCAGGGCCTGCCGGGCGTCATCACGGCCGCGAGGAATGCCGTCGGCCCGGGCGGTGAAGACCGTGCTTATGGTATGAAAACGGCTGTCACGCCTGGGATCGGAGTAAGTGCCTAACTGCCTCGTCAGGGTCACATCAAGATCGGTTTCTTCCCAGGCCTCACGAACTGCGGCCTGCTCTAAGGACTCACCGTAATCAACAAAACCGCCCGGCAGAGCCCAACCAAGAGGCGGATTACGGCGTTCAATAAGAATTATACCGCCGCCCAGCTCGATAATTATGTCAACCGTAGGCTTGGGAGCTTTGTATTCACCGGTATTGCGGCCGCAATGAGGGCAGATTATAAATGACATAATTCCGCGATTTCCAGCCATGACGACACCCTGCGTAAATGATGACGCCCCTTATTCCAGGGCTGAGTGAAGACCAGAGGCGTTATATCCTCCTGGGTTTCCAGTTCTACACAGGTCTCATAGCGGTCGTCGACAAAATAATCCAGCCCCGCCTGCCTGATATGGCGGGCCTTGTCATCATGGTCGCCCATGGCAATCAAATTACAGCTTTGAAATGTCTCGCGGCCCAGGATATGGGACAGCCAGTCGGCAATAGGCCGGCGCCGCGGACGGGCGGTTATGAAGGTAAGCGGAGCCTGCCGTCCGAGGCACTGAAGGACGGATACGGCCCCTGGCAGAGGCCGCATTTCCGCCGCCAGCGGATTGGCCAGCAGGACGGCAAAAGCCCCCTCCACTAGCTCAGGATCAATGTCGAGACATTGACAGACATCAAATTCCACAATATCAGCCGCGCTAATTCCGCTGATCCCGTATTTTGTATCCAAAACACGAAGAAAGGCCTCGGTGGTATCGGCCACTACACCGTCAATGTCAAAGCCAATCGCACCCGGTTCAACCCGCATAATTCCACCCTGTTTTTTCTATATTTTTTATTCAGCCCACCAACATCCTTGACAAACAAGGCCAAGAGTTGCATTATACATAGCTTTCTTATTCTTTAACATATACTTTTTTTATAAAAATCAAGTAACTTCAGTCAAAGCCGATAAATTTACCTTTAACTGCGAGTAGTTACAAAATTAATAGCCTTAACCCCCTGCGGCCTCATTACCGCGAGTTGGAGTCCTGCTGAATGAAATTACCCTCTTTGACTATTGGTCAATATACTATACCCATCCCCCTGCTTCAAGGCGGCATGTCCATCCGAGTATCTACCTCCGCCCTGGCCGCGCCGGTTTCCGAATGCGGTGGACTCGGCACTATTGGCGGTTCCGGTCTGCCGGTCTCGGAGCTGAAAGAGGATATTGTCCGGGCCAAGAATGCTACCAAGGGCATTATAGCCGTTAATATTATGTTCGCCATGAAGAACTTTTACAATCTCGTCGTAGGATCAATTGAGGCCGGAGTCGACGTCATTGTAACCGGGGCCGGTTTTTCCCGCGATATATTCAAAATCGGCAAGAAATATAATACTCCCGTTGTCTCAATTGTTTCCACCCCCGCCTTTGCCCGCCTAGCTGAGAAGCTGGGGGCTGCGGCTGTTATTGTTGAGGCCAAGGAGGCTGGCGGCCATCTTGGTACGGATCAGCCCTTAAGAAAAATTTTCCCGGAAATCAGGAAGGTGGTTAAAAAGGTTCCTTTGATTGCCGCCGGCGGCATTACCAACGGTTTTGAAATGGCGGAGATGATGGATAAATACGGGGCCGACGGTATTCAAATTGCCACTCGTTTTGTTCTTACCGAGGAGTGCGATGTTGCTGACAGCTTTAAGCAAACCTTTCTAAAGGCGGGCAAGGATGATGTAACCCTGATGCGCTCACCCGTGGGTCTGCCGGGCCGGGCCATTAAAAATAGATTTGTGCAGGATTTAATGTGTGGAAAATCAGTCAGACCGGAATCCTGCGAATTCAAATGCCTGAAAAAATGCGATTATCTCTATTGTATCAATGAGCGTCTTAATATGGCGGCCTGCCAGGGAGACGCTGAAAATGGCCTGGTTTTTTCTGGTGAAAACGTCTATAAACTCAACGAAATATTGACCGTCAAAAAGGTTTTTGATCAGTTTGTCTCGCAGGCGGAATCGATATACAAAGAAAACAACCTTAAATCATGACTATTTCAGAGTCAACGGCAGAAGCCGCAGACGATAATTTGCCAACTCCGCAAATTATCCCCAAGGGTAAACATCCCATTACCAATAAAGAAATTGACGCCGATGCCCTTATGGTCTTAAGGCGTTTGCGGCAGGCGGGTTTTACCGTCTATCTCGTAGGCGGCGGAGTGCGAGATATTTTTCTTGGCAAAGCACCTAAGGACTTTGATATCAGTACCAGCGCCCGGCCGGCTCAGGTCAGAAAGGTATTCCGTAACAGCCGGATAATAGGCCGTCGTTTTCGTCTGGTGCAGGTTTTTTTTAATGGTGGTAAAATTATTGAGGTGGCCACCTTTCGCCGCCGCAGTGAATATGAAATTACCGGCGATGATGTTGTGCTGCCCGCCAATAACTCCTTTGGTACGCCGGTGGAAGATGCCTTTCGCCGGGATTTAACCATTAACGCTCTCTTCTATGAGATTGAGGGCTCCACGGTGATTGATTTCATCGGCGGGGTTGATGATCTTAATAATCGTGTTGTCCGGCTCATTGGTGACCCGAACCGGCGTATCACCAGGGATCCTGTCCGTATGATGCGGGTAATCAGGCACGCGGCCCGGGCCGCATTTGAGGTGGAAGATGAGACCTGGCAGGCAATTCTCCGTAATCGGGATAAATTATTACTCTGTCCGGTCTCCCGCATTCGGGATGAGTTATTGAAAGATCTGCGCGGTGGCGCCTGCCAGGCGTGGGCCAGGCTGGCCTTTGAGAGTGAGCTTTTCTACACCATCTTCCCCTTTTACCGTCATACCCTGACCGGGCATAAAAACGCTGAAGATAACAAAAACAGGTTATTTGCCGTTTTGGGGGTGATTGACCGCCTTATTAAAGAGGCGCAGAAACTGCCTGACGGCCTGCTTATCTCTTTACTTCTTGTGTCCTGGGCCGAGGCGGAATTAGATATTAAAAGTATTCAAACTCAGAAAGAGTCCTATCTCCTTTCTCGTGATATTCGCGAGAAGCTGGCCGGGATGTTCAGCAACCTTAATATAAAACGGGCCATGCAGGATGATGTGGCCCGCAGCCTGGCGACCCTGCCCTTGCTGCTGAAACACGACAACGGTAAGGATTGGCCCAAATGGCTGCAGAAAAAGAGCTATTTTAAAAGCGGTATGCACCTCTTTCAGATTATCAAGGAGGTCAATGGCGGCCCGGCTGCCGTTGATCTGCCTTTTATTGCCCCTTCCATTGCTGCCGCCCCCAAAAAGACGGGACGGCAACCGGGCAGAAGGGGAACGTCGTATGGCGGCCGGGGAACAGCCTATGCCATAAACACCAAAGGCGGAGTTTTCGGCTTTCGTCAGAATTGATTAAGGAGGGGGTCATGGCAGCGGATCTTAAAGAGTTTAAAGGAAAAAACTGCCATGAACTCATGGCCTGGGCTCTGGATGCCAAGCTCAACGGGCGGCGGGGTCTTGATTTCTCGCTATGCAGTATTATAAATGCCAAATCAGGTAATTGCAGTGAAGACTGCCGGTTCTGCGTTCAATCCGCCCATTATCATACTAACGCTCCGGTTTACGGCCTTAAGGAACGTGATGAAATTCTCCAGGCCGCCGGCCAGGCCAAGGAAAACCAGGCCAGCCATTTTTCCTTAGTCACCAGCGGCCGTGGTCTCGGGGCAAAAGATTTAAAACAGGCCGCTGAGGCAATTACAGCCATCAGGGAGCAGGTCGGCATTAAGGTCTGTGCCTCTTTCGGGATACTCGGACTTCAGGACTTTAAAATGTTGAAGGAGGCGGGCCTGAGCCGATATCATCATAATTTAGAGACTTCGAGAGAATTTTTCCCGAATATCGTCAGCACTCACAGTTTTCAGGAACGCATCGACACCATTGATGCCGCTCACGAGGCCGGACTTGAGGTCTGTGCCGGCGGTATTTTCGGCCTGGGCGAGACAGAAGATGACCGTATATCAATGGCCCTTTCCCTGCGGGATTGCGGTGCCGATTCAGTACCCATCAACATCCTTATTCCTCTGCCCGGCACCCCCCTGGCCCACCAGCCGCCGCTATCGGTTATTGACGCCCTGCGCGGTATCGCCATCTACCGTATCCTCATGCCGGATATCCCAATCCGCCTGGCCGCCGGCCGGGAAACTGCTTTACAGGACTTTCTTGGTTCCGCCTTCATGGCCGGAGCCGACGGGATGATGATTGGCGGCTATCTCACTGAACATGGCCGAATGCCGAAAGATGATCTTAATTTCGCCGCTGAGATGCGGCAGATATGGCAGGAAATGATCCCCGTCTGAGCGCTTACTTCTTTCCCTTCCGCGCCGCCCCATAAAGTCGTAGCTCGCTGATCTCCAGGGCTGTTGAATTTAAGGCTCTGGTACCGGTAAAACGAACATAGCGGGCCAGGCGGGGCGCAAAGGAGAGACCGCGCGCCGCGGCAGTCAGGTGATGAATGCTGATTTCGGCGGCGGCTTTTTGCCAGGTGCTGCCGTTGAGGCTGGTTTCCAGAATATAAGCCACCGGGAATCCAGCTCCAATCTCCTTCCTGCGATCAACCCGCGGACAGACCTCGGCCCTTTTGAGCCAATACTCTTTTCCTAAATCAATGATAAACCAGGGGCGGCGGTCATTGTCACTGGCCCGCCAATAAGACAATCGACGGTCATCAATGAGATTGGCGGCGGGATGACCGCCGACACTCGAGGAGGCCTTGACCTGCTTGCCTGAGCTTAAGTTTACGCCCTCCCCGCCGGCCAGGAGAGGCGGCCCCGTTAAGCTCTGCCGCTTCGTACTATAAACCATTACCCCCCGAGCCGGAATAGTAGCCTTCAACGCTCCACCGGCGGAGAATAAAACCCAATGGCGGGGAATTATTTCCTCACCCGGCCGCCAGCGGTTCAGGGCCTGTGGATCGTAGAGATAAGAATAAAGGCTGGTTCCGGCCCATCCTCTGACCTTAAGCCGAAAATCAAGCATTTTACTGCTACTGTTTACCAGCAGAATATTCAGCTCATGAGCCCGGCCGGTGGCGGCAGCGTGTAATTGCGGATTGTCTTCGGTTTTATACACCCGCCTTGCCGGCCCTCCGAGGAGACGGCCCAGCATAGTATAGACATACCAGGCTGGCCGTACCGCCCGGCTTTTCGGCAGCCAGGGGAATAATCCCCATTTATGCAAACCATCGGTAAAGTCATCCTTATTAGAGAAATATTGCAGGGGGTAAGGATAGTATTGATCATTAAACATCCATAAAAATGTGGCCTGAGCCCCGGCATTCAAGAAGGCGGCATTGGCCTGGGCGATAAGATTGCCATAGAGCGCTGTTCGACGCAGTTTAAGGCCCGGCACCCCATATTCATCAATCCAGAAAGGCTTACCGGTGGCGGCGGTATCCGCCTTAATCTCACGAGCCAGCTCTAACCATTCCTCGTAATTACGGGGGCGGTAACTATGGGAGGCATAGATATCAATAACCTTATTTAACTCAAGAGCTGCTTTTTTCAACCACCCCCGACCATGCGAAGTATCGGGGCCGACAATCTTTATCAGGCGGCGGCGGCCGTCGGCCCGCAGTCGTTTATCCACAGCCTTTAAGACCTTGACATAATAGGGCCATTGGCGCCAGCCGCCGGGCAGACCGCCCATTTTGGCGCCTGGTTCCGCGAACATGAAGATATATTTTACATTGCTGAATCCGCGGGTTTCAATGATCTGCCCCAGGGATTCACTAACCCAGGCCGCGTAATGATTAATATCCCCTGGGTAGACGGGCAGATGTTGATCGTGCCGCCAGATCACGTCACGGCTGAACCACCAGCCCATATTAAGGCCCACCTTAATATGACGCTGCCGCATGGCCGCCAGCCATTTATAAAGGGCCTTCATCCGCACCGACTGCCAGTCAGGTCTTGACCAATAACTGTGTCCCATGGCCCAATCAGGGCGGTAAAAGGTGCGGGCTATCTGGAGGCCGGAGCTGCTGAGCCGCCGGAATTCCACGACCCGCAACGCCTCATCCATCCCCTCCTCCTTCGCTTCCGGCATATAACAAAAAGCATGATATACCGCGTTAAAGCCCTTAAAATCGGGCTGGATAATCTGACGGCGGTCGACGGTAATTGTTACCCTTGCCTCGGTGCTTAGAGGCTGCCATAAAAGCAGTAAAATTATGAATAAAATTTTGAATTCGGTTTTCATTTATTTATCTTGCTAAAATCCGACGGAAATAGTATCTTATCAAATTCTCAAATTTAATATTATTACTGTTTATAAGAGGAGTTTGTTATGTCTAAAATGTGTGAAATATGTGGCAAAAAGCCGGTGTCCGGCAATAATGTCAGCCACGCCCACAACAAGACCCGCCGCCGCTGGCTGCCTAATCTGAAGACGGTGAGAGTTGCTGATGCTGGTGGTAATGCCAAACGGATGACCGTCTGTACCCGCTGTATCCGTTCCGGAGCCGTTACCAAACCGGTAGTAAAATTAAAATAACGTCCAGCAGTGAACAAGCGTTGTCTCCATCAATAGACAACGCTTGTTATCCCCTTTCGGCTTCCAGTACATCCTCCATTTGCCGTATCTGTTGCAGAATAGCATTTAATTGTCGCCGTCCGGAGACATTCACCACTATACCGATATGAGCCTGACCGCTATTTTTTGAGGTATGGGCTTCCACATCCATAATTTGCGCCCCATCGCTGTTGTTGATCACGTTACAGAGATTGACCAGCAGGCCTTTGCTGTTATGGGCCATAATCTGGATTCTGGATTTGAGCGCTTGGTGTGAATCAGCGGCCCATTCCACCGCCACGTGACGCTGAGGATCGGTGGCCAAAAAATTTCGGCAACCCGCCTTGTGTACCGAGACCCCGCGTCCAGAGGTAATAAAACCAACAATCTCATCGCCCGGCATGGGCATGCAGCAATTACTGATCTTGGTCATCATATTATCAATGCCGTCAATCTTTACGAGACTGTGGTCACCCCCTTGCCGGCTTTTAGCCTTTTTCCTCGCCCCCACGGGCAGACATCCCGTCGTCAAATCGGCAATATCGGCCTTCTCCGCCTTTAATTCGGGCGGTTCAAAGGCTCCGGTTAACTGGGCCACTGTAATTTCGCCGTTTCCCACCCGCCGCAGTAAGTCGTCAAGGTGATGACTGTTGAACTTTTTGAGTAAATTATGCAGATGGCCGGTTTTTATAAGCCGTTTGATACTTAGATTATGGCGGCGCAGTTCCCGTTCACAGATGTCGCGGCCGTCCTCCAGAAAGCGGTTTTTCTCCTCCTGCTTCAACCAATGACGAATACGGCTGCGAGCCCGGCTGGTTTTGGATAAGGCCAGCCAGCCCTGATTGGGGTGTT
>CAZZJP010000010.1:0-25010 GCA_964654555.1 uncultured Desulfobulbia bacterium | reverse complement strand
AAAAAGGCTATTCGCCGGGGTGAAATGGTGAGTTCCAAACCGCCAAAAGATTTATCCGCAACTGTCCCCTGGTTTATTCCATGTTTCTCAAACACTTATATCCTCATGCACATCGCTTAATAACTGCCGGTGGCGATCCAGAAGCGGATCAACGACCTCGGAAATAAATTCTTCCGTCTGCTGCTGAGCCCGGCCGGTAAACTGGCCTGTCTCGCCAACCATATTTAAGAGTTCGGCCTCCGTAAAGGGGATGCCGGTGTCATTCCCGAGTCTGCCCAGCAGGTCATTGCCGGCCCCTTCTTCTTTAACCAGCTTGCCGGCAGCGAGTGAATGAAGTTTGATTATTTCATGGACATGCTGGCGGCTTTCTCCCTGTTCAACACAGGCCATTAATATTTTTTCAGTGGCCATAAAGGGGAGCTCCTGCATGAGGTGACGTTCAATTTGTTTCGTAAAAACAACCATTCCGTCTGTAATGTTAACAAACAGTTTTAAAACTGCGTCAGTTAGTAAAAAGGCCTGGGGAATATCCATGCGGCGAATAGCTGAGTCGTCTAAGGTACGTTCAAACCATTGATTACTGTAGGTGGCGGCAAAGTTGGCCCAAAGTCCCATGAGTTTACGGGCCAGGCCGGTCATTCTCTCGGCCCGCATGGGATTTCTCTTATAGGCCATGGCTGAACTGCCCACCTGCTTTTTGGCAAAGGGTTCCTCCTGTACCTTGAGATTGGAGAGCAGGCGCAGATCAACTGCAAATTTATGGGCTGTGGCCCCGATACCGGCCATGGTCTCAACCGTCTTCATGTCCAACTTACGGGTATACGTCTGGCCTGTAACCGAAAAAATATCGTTGAATCCAAGTTTTGCGGCAACAAGTTCATCAAGTTTTTTGACTTTTTCGTGGTCGCCCTTAAATAATTCCAAAAAGGTGGCCTGAGTACCCACTGTGCCCTTGGCGCCACGGGCCTTGATTTGAGTCTCAAGATGTTCGATATAGTCAAGATCTATCAACAAGTCCTGCAGATAGATGGTATTGCGTTTGCCAACGGTTGTGGGCTGGGCCGGTTGGTAATGGGTGTAACCCAAGGTGGCTTGATCTTTATATTGCAGGGCGAAATTACGCAGATTAGCAATGAGATTTACCAGGGATTTCTTGACAAGGGCCAGGGCCTTTTTTTGATTCAGCAGGTCGGTATTACAGCCGACAAACTGCGATGTGGCACCGAGATGGATAATAGGTTCGGCCTTGGGACATTGCTGGCCAAAGGCAAAGACGTGGGCCATGACATCATGGCGGATCTCTTTTTCCTTGGCAGCGGCAACTTCAAAATTAATATCCTGGGCCGCGGCCTTCATCTCGCTAAGCATGTCAGGCTTGATTATATCACTTAAGCCAAGTTCATACTGGGCCTCGGCCAGGGCGATCCAGCATTGCCGCCAGGTGGCAAATTTATTCTGTTCGGAGAAGATAAACTGCATCTCCTTGCTTGTGTAACGGCTGACTAATGGTTCTTGATAAATATTGTGGTTCATAAAGACTCCTTAATTAAGCGGTAAAATAATAATTAATAACGGTATTTCAAGTAGATAGAAATAAAATCTGTTGGTCTTGCTTAACTAACAAAATGATTAGTTGAGATTGATATCTTAGTCCGTTTTGGCGGCCAATCAACCTATTTTGTTATTTTGGCAGTCATGGAGTGAGTAGTTGCGTTTTTTGTTTTAAAAGGTCTATTTTGCCAATGTCGCATAATGTGTATTATGTTTAGTTTTATTTAAATCAATAAAAACAGGGGGTTGAAGCATCTGCTCCTGCAACTTTTCCAAAAGCGTGGGTAAATTGGAGAAGTTGCGTCCCCCTGTTTAGTCTTTTTTATTCTGTTTCTGGTATCAGAAAATCTAAAAGCTGGAGTTCAATAGTTCTCTGTTCCCTAAATTGGTTATAGCGCAGGTTGAAGGCAATGGCGCATTGATTATGACCATTAGAAAGGCTTTGGGCCGCCCGGTTGTTTAGACCAAAACCAATGCCCTTATACCATTTGTGATTAAATAAGGCCTCAAAACGCAGATGATTTTTGCCCTTGCCAATCAAACGTATATTTCGCAAGGCACAGTCCGTAAAAAATATTGGTTCAGGATTTCCCTGGCCAAAGGGCTGCAATAACTCGTTAAAGTCCAGGAGTTCTTTAAGATCCATATTATGATTTATATATAGATCAAGGGGCTGAACCGGCTGGCAGTCAAGCTCACTCATCATCTCTCTGGCCTCTGTTTCAAGGCGCTCCTTAAAGGCCGGCAGTTTATTTTCGGCAAGCGACATGCCGGCCGCTGCGGCATGGCCTCCAAAGGTAGTTAATAAATCTCCGCATCTTGCTAATAATTCGTACATATTTACGCCTGGGATTGAACGAGCTGAACCACGTAACTGCCCCTCTCCGGCCATGACAATTACCGGCCTGGCGAATTGATCGACCACCCTGGAGGCCACTATACCTATAAGCCCCTCATGCCAGTCCCGGCCATGAATCAACAGGCAGCGGCTCTTGTCGGAGGCAGCTATCTCCAGGGCCTGGCCACTGATCTGGCTGGTTAATTCTTTGCGGCGGCTGTTTTCTAAATCAAGGCTGCGGGCCATTTGGGCCGCCTTTGAGTCATCATCAGTGGCCAACAGCTCAGAGGCTAATTCGGCGTGGTTCATCCTGCCGGCGGCATTCAGGCGCGGGGCGAGTTGAAATGATATATACTCGGCATCCAGCGGCTTGTTTCGGGCAGCGCCGCTGACCGCCATCAGGCTGCGAAGCCCGATATTTTGTTTATGGCCTGTGATTTCCATCCCAGCTTTGACCATAATTCGATTAGGGCCTTTAAGATCCACCATGTCGGCCACCGTACCCACCGCCACCAGATCAAGCATGTTCTTGAGATTGGGGGCCTCCGCCTTTGACCAGAAGCCCTCTGCCACGAGAAGATTTCTGATTCCCATGGCCAGGTAAAAGGCCACCCCTACTCCAGCCAGTTCTTTAAATGGGAAGGAACAGCCGGCCAGCCAGGGATTGATTATAACATCGGCCTTCGGCAGGCACGGCGGCGGTTGATGGTGGTCGGTAATAATTACCTGCCAGCCGGACTCTTTAAGACTCGCAACCTCGCCGCTGTCTGAAATACCGCAGTCCACCGTAATGACCAGCCCCTGACAATCCGGGCAGCAGTCTGTCACCAGCCTGGCCTTGAGGCCATAGCCGTCTTTAAAACGGTCGGGATGACAGCGAAAAATTCTGGGGCTCAGGTGTTTAAGGAAACGGCCAAGGAGAGCGGCACTGGTTACACCGTCAACGTCATAATCTCCCACAATTACCAGGGGCCGCCCTTTGGCCGCCATCTCCCGTATCAGGCGGGCGGCTGGCCGCATAGCCTTAAATTCAAAGGGTGAAGGCAGATTATGGAGACTGGGATGAATAAAATTATTGATCTGCCCGGCATCATGTAACTGCCGCTGGTAAAGGAACTCAACCTGCCAGAGAGGCCTAAGCAGTTCCTGGGCCAACCGCCGGCATTGCTCTCTATCCGTCCGGGGCTGCTGCTGCCAGCGCCGCCCTTTGTAACTCCTGGCAGACATGCCTTTCGCGGTTATATGGTCATTTATTGTCTTCATTTATCACATTCTTCATACTTCCGGTTTTGAGCCATATAATTGCGGGCTGTACCTATGACCTCTTTCTGACGGCCCGGCTGAAACCAGGTGAAGTCCGCCCGCTTAAACCAGGTGAACTGGCGCTTGGCGTAGCGCCTGGTATCGCGGGCCAGGAGCTCCAGAGTCTTGTCCCAGGGCCAGGTTCCATTAATAAAATTTATCATATGCCGATAGCCTAAAGACTGCATTGATTTCAACTCCGGATCATAACCCCTGGCCAGCAGACTTTTAACCTCGTCTAAGAAGCCCGCTTCGGCCATGATATTCACCCGCCGGTTTATGCGCTCGTATAATTCCTGCCGTTCACGGTACAGCCCTATTTTAAGTATCCTGCCCTCCCCGTCTTTTTTACGTTCAGCCTGCTGCTGATGAATAAAGGATGTCCAGCTCTGCCCGGTTGCTCGTAATATCTCCAGAGCCCGCAACAGACGGTAGGTATCGTTAATATGAATACGGCTGGCGCTTTTCGGATCATGGCGTTGTAATTCGCTAAAGAGATGCTGCCTGCCGTTTTCCATGGTAAGCTCCCGGTTTAATCCTTCCCGCACCAGGGGATTGATCTCCGGCAGATTGAAGATGCCCTCGGCCAGGGCCTTGAAATAAAGTCCGGTGCCGCCGGTTAAAACAGGCACCCTGCCCCGGCCTCTGATTTCTTTAATCGCGGTGCGGCAGTCACCAGCAAAGTCAGCGGCGTTGTAAGAATAATCAGGGGGAATGAAATCCACGAGATGATGAGGGACAACCGCCCGCTCGGAGAGAGTGGGTTTGGCTGTGCCGATATCCATGTACTTGTATATCTGCATGGAGTCAACCCCGATGATTTCTCCGTTTAATTCCTGGGCCAGAAGTATGGCAAGTTCAGTTTTACCTACGGCGGTGGGGCCGCTTAGAAAAATCAGGGGTTTATTGAATAAATTATCAGAGGCTTGCATGGCGTGGATGGTTAAAAATCGTGGGCGTGAGCTATAAAGTTTTTAAGAAAAGTAGAAAGAATTTATGAAAAAATATTAACTTTAGGTTATTTTATAAAGTTTTTAAATGCCTTTTTGCCAATTATAAAGGAATTTATTGGAACGAGGCTTAACTGCCGAGTCAATAAATTACATACATAAATAATGTATTCAGGGAAACTTACCGGGTTTAGCTGAATTATGACAATAATTTTTAAACAGGAGAATAAAATGCCGGAGAGAATCTATAATTTCAGTCCTGGGCCTGCCACCCTGCCCCAGGAGGTCTTGCGTCAGGCGGCCAAAGATATTGTGAATTACAATGACAAGGGCATCGGTCTCATTGAATTAAGCCATCGCAGCAGGGAGTTCATGGCGGTGGCCGGGGAAGCGGAGGCCCTGCTGCGAGAATTAATGAATATCCCTGCCAACTATAAGGTGCTTTTTCTGCAGGGTGGCGCCTCCCTGCAGTTCGCCATGATACCCATGAATCTGCTGCCTGAAGGCCGTACCGCCACTTACCTGAATACCGGCACCTGGTCGAAGAAGGCCATAAAAGAGGCCAAGCTCTTTGGTAACGTTGATCTGGCTTTTGACAGTTCCGCCACCAACTTTGACCAGGTGCCGCAAAATTGTGACTTTCATGGGGGGGATAACTCCGAATATCTGTATTTCGTCTCCAATAACACCATTTACGGCACTCAGTTCAGGAATTTCCCGGAGACTAAGGCTGATTTGGTCTGTGATATGTCCTCTGACATATTAAGCCGGGAGATTGAGGTGAAGGATTTTGGCCTCATTTTTGCGGGAGCCCAGAAAAATATGGGCCCGGCTGGCTGCACGGTGGTAATTATCCGTGAAGATCTGCTTGCCAAGGCCCCAGACAGCACTCCCACCATGCTGCGTTACCAGACCCATGCCGATAAAGGCTCCATGTTCAATACCCCGCCCTGTTTCGCGATTTACGCTATTAGCCTGGTGATGAAATGGCTCAAAGGCCAAGGGGGAGTGGCGGCCATTGCCGATCTGAACTGTAAAAAGGCGGCTCTTATTTATGAGATTATTGATGGTGGTGACTTTTATCGGGGTCACGCTGAGGCCGCATCCCGTTCAACCATGAATATCACCTTCAATCTGCCCACTCCGGAGCTGGAGGCTGAATTTATTCAGGCGGCAGCGGCTGTTGGTCTGGACGGTTTAAAGGGCCACCGCTCCATTGGCGGCATCAGGGCCTCTATATATAACGCCTTTCCCTATGAGGGGGTTGAAAAGCTGGTTAAATTTATGCAGGATTTTGAGGCCCGGAATTAAAGAAAAATCAGGCCGCTTAACTATCTGCTGATTCTGTATTTGCCGTATAAAGTTTAAGCGGTCCAAAATTTTCACTATATATTCGCTGTCTAACCCTGGCCGATGCCTCCAGAACCCCCACCGGGTCAAGGTAGTCATAGACCAGGGCTTTTTTGTTTTTGGCAGGGCGCATTACCCGGCCCACGGTCTGCAATACCCGGCCGGAAAATTTAATCGGGGTCGCCAGAAAAAGACTGCTGAGGCCGGGGGCGTCAAAGCCCTCACCGATTAACTGGACGGTGGCAATTAATATTTTGATTTTGTTATCCCGCAGGTCTTCCACTATTTCATTCCGCCGCCAGGCATTGGTACGGCCGGTAAGAACGGCCGGTTCCCCGCCCCCTTCACTGATGAGTTCAGCCAGACGCAGGCAATGATCCACCCGATCCGAGACCACGAGACATATTCCACCCCGCTGGCTCTCCTTAATCGCATCGGCGCTGATTAGACGATTACGGCCATCATTTAAGGTCAGAGCGCTCATCATGGCCGGGTAGTCATCACAATAATTATAGGTGAAGGTGGTGGGGCGCAGGATAATCTCCGGACGGGCTACTGCCCCGTTTTTCTGCAGCCGGAGGTTGTCCACCCGATGGACGGCAGGGCCGAGATAAAAATAGATAAGCTTAGTCATCACATCCTCCCGGCGGTAGGCGGTGGCCGTGAGGCCAAGGCTGAACCTGGCATCAAAGGCGGTAATGACATCAGTAAACAGAGAGGCGGGTACCCGATGGCATTCATCCACCAAAATATGGCCGAAGAGCGGCCGCAGTTCGGCAAGATGGCGACGGGCCGTGTTGACAATGGCCACTGTAACCTGGCTGGGCTTGAATTTACCGTCACCGATCAGCCCTGCCTTCAGGTGTAGAAATTCCTCAATCCGGGCGGCCCACTGATACAATAACTCTTTGGTATGGACAATAATCAGAGCCGGCTGGCGGCGGCTGGCGATGGCGGCCAGGGCCATGACCGTCTTACCGCTGCCGGTACCAGCTTCCAAAACCCCGAAGTCCCTGGTCATTATGTCCCGCAAGGCCTCTTCCTGATAGTCCCGCAGACGGCCGTGAAACTGAAAATTTTCTTCGGGCAGACTGCGGCGCTGATCAATTATCTCCGGGCGGATACCACCCTTTTCCAGGCAGGTCAAAACCACCTCCCGAGCCAGGCCGCGCGGGGTGGTCAGTCCCGTTTTTCTCTCCTTGTAAAAATAAAGGTGCTGGGGAAACTTTTTCCCCACCCAGCGGGAATATTTTCTGGCGGCCAGAAATTTTGGATTAGGCAGGGTGAGACGTTTCTTGATTGTGGCTGTTACCTCTGGCGGAGCACCGTGGAGCAGACATTCAGCGCCAACAGTCAAGGATAATTGGTGATGGTTCGGCATCATAAAATTGAAATTATTGAACGCTTCGATATCTAAATAAATTTGACTTTTATTTCTCAGGTACGATACAACATTATATAATGGTTGTAATGAATTTTCCAATTTTGTCATGCTTATCTATCGCTAACGAGTTTTAAATGAACAGCAATAAAGCCCCAGTTGCTCCCCGTAAAAATCTGGTAATGATAGTGGATGACGATCCGATAACCAGGCGGTTAATGGCTCTGCATCTAAGCGGCCCTCACGAAGTGGCAGCCGCTGCTTCCGGGATTAAGGCCTTGGAACTTTTGCAAAACGGCTACCTGCCGGATATAATCCTGCTTGACGTTATCATGCCGGGGATTGACGGCCTTGAGGTCTGCCGCCGTCTGCGTGAAAATCCCCGCTGGGCCGATATTCCCGTAATATTTATTACCATTCTCGGTGATGAGGTTGATGAAAAAAAGGGTCTGGATCTGGGGGCGGTGGATTATATCGCCAAACCTATCAAAAGGGATTTACTCTGCCTGCGGGTCAGAAATCATCTACGGCTTAAAAGACTGCAGAATGATCTTCATTCCATGGTGGCCAGGAAATCAGCCGAATTAGCTCATTCCCTCCAGCAGATTGAGCATAAAGATCTTGAGTTAAATTATTTGTTTGAGTCCATGAGCGAAATTCAGGCCAGCCGTGATTGTTATACCGCCGAGCACGCCATGCGGGTGGCCGTTATATCGGTGCATATTGGCCGGCGGCTGGGAGTAAGTGAACAGGAACTGAGAATTTTAGAGCAGGGCTGCTATGTCCATGATATAGGCAAGGTAGCCATTCCAGATGACGTATTATTAAAGCCCGGTCGTTTCGATAAGCAGGATCGGCAGATTATGGAATATCATCCCCTGATTGGCGGTCAGATATTTTCCCGCCACTTTACCAAAAGCCGGATGCTGAATATTATTCTCCAGCACCATGAGCGTCTTGATGGCAGTGGTTATCCTCATGGTCTTGAAGAGGCGGCCATTGATCCATTGACACGTATTGTAATGGTGGCTGATGTTTATGAGGCCCTCATTGCCAGACGCCCGTACAAACAGCCTATGAAACGCGGTAAGGCCATAGGCATAATCAGTAACGACGCCGAACGTGGCATGTTTGATGACACCGTGGTGGACTGTCTGATCCAGGAGACGGTGGACTGGAATCCCCTCAGCATCCATTTTGACAGTTCCATACCCTATCAAAATGTATTGGAAAAATTCCGTCAGAAAACCTATTTTAGAGAACCATTGAGTGAATTTTTCAATTATCGTTACCTAATTTTTCTGGACGACCGGCGGCTGTTGATCCCCAAAAATTCCCACTATCACCTGATACGCTTAGATTTTTCCGGTCTTAAGCTGGTTAATCATCGTCTTGGTTATATTAAAACCGACCAGATTCTCGATACCATCGGTATTCAGGCTAATATGCTGGTAGAGACCTGCCGGGGGCAGAAAAAACTGGGAGAATCAGAACTGATGTTTTTCCGCAAAGGGGCAGGCTATCTCATTTATTCCCATATCAATGAGAATGTTTTGGAATCATTAATGAACGACTGCCGTTGGCTGGTGGAGAACTTATGTGAAGAATATGGCATAACTCCACTTATGAGTTCGATGAAATTCGATAAAGGTCAGCAACTGGCCATGGCTCTGGAGTCTCTTTATAATTGAAGATAGAGGTTAAGGGGGTCAGTAAAGATTTATCCATGGTGGGGGGGGGACATGTGCCGGTCTTCGCCGATCTTAACCTCATGGTGGAACCAGGCAGCTTTGTCGTGATTCTTGGGGCCTCGGGCTGTGGTAAATCGACCCTGCTCGATATGCTGGCCGGTTTAACCAAGCCCTGCCGGGGGACGATTCTAACCGACGGCCGTGAGTTAACTGCCCCCCACCCTTCCCGCAGTCTGCTTTTTCAACATCCCAGTCTCCTGCCCTGGCTCACCGTGGCGGAGAATGTTGCCTTCGGCTGCCAGGTACGGGGTGAGGTGAATAATCTTGAGCAAAGGCTGGAAGAGATAATTGCCATGATCGGTCTGCAGGATTTTACCGGAGCCTACCCTGCCGAGTTATCACTTGGCATGGCTCAGCGAGTCTGTCTGGCTCGGGCTCTGCTTGGTCAGCCCCGGGTTCTGCTTATGGATGAGCCCTTTAGCTCCTTAGACAGTTTTAACCGCCGCAATCTACAGCGCGAAGTGGTTAATATCTGGCAGCGGCGGCATCTTACCATTGTCATGGTCACTCACGACCTGGAAGAGGCGGTGCTTTTAGGCCAGCGGATTATCTTTCTCGGTGGTCATCCGGGCAAGGTTCGCCAGACATATGACATTGATCTGCCCTATCCCAGAGATATGGGCTCTGAGGACTTTTTTAAACTTCGTAACGAGATCATCGGAGAATTACGGCATAATTACGCCGATTATTTTTAATTTCCGGGTGATTGTAACTTACGGTCATTTTTACCCGGATATTCAGCTTATGACTATAACAAGAAGAAAACTTATCAAGAGCGCGGCAGCTGGTCTGGCCGCTACTCTGTTTACTCCCGGTCTTTCACTGCCCGCTCTACCCCGCGTAAAAAAAACACTACGCATCGGTTATCTGCCCATCACCGATGCTACCCCCCTTCTTATCGCCCATGCCAGGGGCTATTTTCAGGCTGAAGGAATCAATGCCCAGCGTCCCATCCGTATCCGCAGCTGGTCATCGCTCACCGAGTCCTTTCTGACCGATAAATTCGATGTTACCCATATGCTGCTCCCCATCCCCATCTGGATGCGTTTTAAGAACAAGGCCCCGATAAAGGTTCTGGCCTGGGATCATACCAATGGCAGTGCCCTTACGGTACGCGCCGACGGCGGGATAAACAGTTTCGCCGATCTGGGCGGCAGACAGATTGCCGTGCCCTACTGGTATTCCATGCATAATATTATTTTACAAATGGGGATTAAAAAGGCTGGCCTTATCCCGGTTATCAGACCCCAGTCCATGCCTTTGGCCGCCAATGAGGTCAATATTTTTATATTGCCGCCGCCTGGGATGCCGGCCAGTCTTGCCGGCCGTAAAATTGACGGTTATATCGTTGCCGAGCCCTTTAACGCCTTGGCCGAGCTTAAAATCGGCGCTAAGATCATGCGTTTCACCGGCGATATGTGGAAAAATCACCCTTGCTGCGTGGTAGTGATGAAGGAATTTTATCTTAAAAATGACCCGGTATTCACCCAGAAGGTTATTAATGCCATTGTCAGAGCCCAGCTCTGGAGCAAAACGCACCGTCTTGAGACGGCCCATATTCTTTCCCGGCAGGGTGGTAATTATCTGCCGGTATCTGAAAAAGTACTGCGCCGGGTATTTACCCAATATGATCTCAAGACTTACGGCCGCCCCAATAAACCAGCCGCCATTCAGCATCCGGAATGGAAAAGCAGCCGCATAGACTTTCAGCCCTGGCCCTATCCCTCGGCCACCCGCTTTATTACCCGCGCCATGCGGGATACCCTGGTTGAGGGCGATCGCAGCTTTTTGTTCCACCTCAAGCCGGAACAGGCCGCTTTGGAACTGGTGGATTATAAATTTGTTAAAAAGGCTGTTGAATTGGTGGGTGGTATGGGGCGTTTCGGGGAACTTGACTTTACCAGCCCCTGGGAACGGGAAGAAGTGATTGCCATATGAATATGCTACATCTCTGGCGCCAATATTTTATTAAACACAGCTACCCCTGCCAGGCGGAGGACTGCGGCCAGATATTTGACCGCAGCCGGATTTATTATATTATGTTGGGGTTGGCAGTATTTTTTGCGGTCTGGATTGTTGGCGGTTATCTAATCTTCAGCCGTCCGGACTTTAGACAGTTCTCTGGTTTTGAACCTCTACCCACCTGTAAAGCTTTTATCAGTCTGTTGGGGGACAGACAGTTCTGGAATTCCGTGCTGGCCAGTCTGCGGCGCATCGGAGTTGGAATAGGTGTTGCCTTTATCATTGGAATGCCCAGTGGTTTGCTCATTGGCTATTACCGCAAACTGCAGCTGGCCTCCTATACCCCTATTCAGTTTATCCGGATGGTAAGCCCCTTATCCTGGATGCCCATTGCTCTGCTTATCTTTCCATCCTTTGAAACGGCCATTTATTTTCTCATTACCATGGCCACGGTATGGCCCATCATGCTTAACACCACCATGGGGGTTTCCAGGGTTAATAAGCAATGGTTGCAGATGGCCCGTATTCAGGGGGCAGATTCCAAGGCGATTATCCGGCGGATTATCCTGCCGGCCTCAATTCCCTATATTCTCACCAGTCTGCGTCTTGCCCTGGGGGTGGCCTGGATTGTTCTGGTACCGGTGGAGTTTCTCGGGGTATCCAGCGGCCTGGGTTATCTGATCAATGACGCCCGTGATACCATGGAGTATGACCGCTTGATGGCTATTGTGATGGCTATCGGCATCATCGGTTTTATACTCGACGGCTCAATTCAATTACTGAGACGCCTTTTCCGCTGGTATTGGGTATGAGTGTGATTGAAAGCCCGCGAGGCTAACGTAAAATTATTTTGCCGTTCTGGTATTTAAAAATATGAGGGCCCATTTCCTCACGCAATAATAATTTCTGGTCACCGAACTGGATGGTACAGCCAGCGAAGATATGTTCAGTAATTCTTATCCTGGCATCCTCTAAAATGCGCTCTATCTCTTCATTAATCTGCCGCCGTTCTTTTTTTAACAATTGGGCCTCTTTTAATATCTTATTAAAGATAGTTAACAAATTTAGAAATGGTTTTTTCTTCTCGGCAGTGAGGGGGGCGAGAAAGGACTTTATTTCGTCCTCATGGGTGAGCTCGAAGGGCAGTGTCCGTGAGATTCTAACCATACTCTCCCGGCACTGATTAATTCCGCTTTCTATCAGCTCTTTTTTACGGAGCAGTTCCGGTTCCGGTTTGATGGCCAGGGTAGTCTCGGCATTGGAGGGGCTGCCGGCGGTACTGGCTTGAATCTCTTTGGATGAGCAGATAATTCCGCCCGCGGCGCGGCCGCTTTTTTTGTGCTGCCCCTTTAATATTGAGATAGAGCCAAGGGCGCGGATCACGGCGTTAAAGGCGTAGCTTGCGGTTACCGCGTTGCCGCGCACCAGGATCTCGGCATCCTGAATAAAGGCGGTATGAAGATTACCCATGACAATAATTCGGCTGTCGGAGCCCATAATACCACGGCCGATAATGAGATCACTCTGGGCTATGATCTGAGCGCCATTCTCCACCCCGCCCCTGATTTCTAAATTACCCTGGGCTTGAACCTTAAAGCCTGGGAATACTGAACCCGTGATTATCAGGGCTGATTTTACGTCAAGATTACCGGTTTCATAATTAACGTCGCCGTTAACCTTGAAGATATCGGTAATGGTGAGATTATTGCTGATAAAATTTACATTGCCGGTACGGGCGGCGTAATAGAGGGCGTTTTCCTCATCCATTTCGACCCGGATGCTGGCATCGGTACTTATTTTTAAATCCCGGCCATCATAGGCCTTAATGGTCTTGGCAAAGAGATTGAGACCGTTTTTGCCTTTTTTGACTAATCTCTTGCGGGCCACCAGCATTCCCTCATTTACACTGACCACGGCATTTCTTTCCCGGAGATCAATGGAACCATCGGCCTGCAGTTCCCCAGCTTTTTTATCCATTTCAATCTCGAGACTGAATTCGGCGTCCCGGCCAGGTTTAGGGGGAATGGCGGCGGCTATTTTCACCATTTTTGCCGTCTTTTGACCGTCTTTTAAGCTCTGACAGAGTTTATGAATGAGGAACTTGACCCGACAGGCTTCAACTACACCAATATTTTCTAATAACAACTCAATATCTTCTGGCTCAGGATAACGGGGGCCGCCGATCTGGGGCAGGTTAATATAGAAGGCCAGCATCTTATCAGGCGTGATCCAGATGGGCGGCAGGAGTTTGAAGACCTCGTTCTCCACCAGGAGATAACCGTAGGTCACAGCCCGGAGAACCATATTTTTGTAATCAAATTCTACATTTTGACCGGCCTCAGGCATTGGATCCTCTAAGGGTGGTATCTCCTTACCCAATATATCCACGCCCGGCTCGGCCTCGAAGTTTTCTTCAATATGGGCTATAATGTCACCGGGTTTCAGGGCCATTACCCGCACTGAGTCATGGGCTACCATGTCTCTTTCCCTGGCAGTTAACAGGGACGGCAGACGGGCAAAATCGAATTTAAAGCCGCCAGCCGTCCAGCTACCGTCGCTTAATCTCTGTAGTTCGTTGTAAATAACCGTGCGGCGGCGGCCCGGCCGGCGGCCCTGGGCAATAATCATTGCCTTAGGTTCTCCCGCTATAGGTGAAGCCAGGGCCTTTTGCAGGGACTTCAAATCAACTCCGGTGTTAACCCCCAATTTTTTGAGGGCCGTCTCAACCTTAGGCAGGGCTGGCAGCTGCTCCGCCGCTCCTACCCTTAAAATGGCCTCCATCTTATCTGCGCTGAGGCGGAGATTAAGTTCACTAATGGGCTGGGTCGTCTCTTCTTCTGATAACAGGTTTGGAGACTTGTAATTAGCACCATTAGTTTTCTTGTTGATGCTTTCGAGATATAGATCATCAAGAGAATCAATGGATTTCTTTCCACAACGGGCACTCAAGGGCTTATGCTCCGATATTGTTCAAAATATTATCGAGGGACGATTCGATATCGTCATAGCTGTCCTGCAGGCGGCAATCCTTAATACCAATAGCCGTCTGCACACAAAATATGGAGAGGGTATGCAGTTCAGCGGCAGTAAAGGGCTGGGCCGCTGCTCTTTCCACCGCAAGGACGGCAAGTATTTCACCATCTTTTTTAACAGGCAGCAGACAATAGAGGATGTCATCTATTTCTAACAAGATTTTTTCTTCATTATTTTCTATTAACTTGCCGGCGGCCCCGGCAGGTGATAAATCGCCATCCTCTCTTTCACTAAAACTTATCGCCGTGTTAACCTGAGTAACAACACCATTCGCCGGGAGATAAAAAGCTGCCCCCCTGACCCCGCAGACATCTATAATCACCGCTAAAACTTCATGCAGCAGTTCTTCCAAGGGATGAATTGTCATGAGAAAACGCTGTACCCGGTCTCGGCCTTTAAGTTCACGTACCTTACTCTCTAATTCGGCGGTTCGCTGGCGCACCTTTTCTTCGAGATGCTCGTTTATCTGTTCCAGCTGAATGTTTTTATTGATTAATTCACTGTTAAGACGTTTGTTTTCAGATTTAAGGGCCACTAACTGCACCGCCTCGCCAATGGTGTTTTTTAGCTCTTCATCATCCCAGGGTTTAAGAATATAGCGATAAATTCCGCCCTGGTTAATGGCTTCTACGGCCGACTTTATATCGGCGTAACCGGTGAGCACCAAGCGGATACTGTCGGGCAATAATTTCCTGACCCGGTGTAAAAACTCCGCCCCGTTCATCTCCGGCATCCGCTGGTCGGAGATGATAACCGCGGGCCGCAGGCCATTGTTGATTAAATCAAGGCCCTCCCGGCCGCTGATAGCGGTATGAATTTCATAGTCTTCATCTATAAAGAGCCTGGTCAGGGACTTCAGAATATTTTCTTCATCATCGACAAACAAGATTACTGGTGCCATTGCCAGCTCCTCTATATAATTTTTATACTGATCTTTTTTTCGCTCCCAGAAAGGTATCTGAGAAAACAGGGCCTGCTGCGACAAAACCGGAGAAACAAAAACCGGCCTCAATTATGCTGTTTTCCGTTGCTGCCTCTGTTTTCGGGTGTCTTTCTGGGGAGTTCTATAATAAAAGTTGTGCCTTTGCCGGTTTTACTGCTCACCTCTATATCGCCGTTATGATTCTTGGTAATTATATCATAGACAATGCTTAATCCCAGGCCGGTCCCCTCGCCAACCTTTTTGGTGGTAAAAAAGGGCTCAAAGATGTGGTTCAGGTGTTCCGGGGCTATTCCCGCTCCGGTGTCGGTGATTTGAATATAGAGATAATCGGCCTCGGCCCAGGTTTTGATATGGATCTCACCACGGTCAACGATGGAATGGGCCGCGTTCACAAGCAGATTCATAAAAACCTGATTAAGTTGTTGGGGATAGCAGTCCAGAGCAGGGAGGTTTTCATCATAATCTTTTTTTAATTCCACCTTATATTTAAGCTCATTCCAGACCATGTTGATGGTGGTGTCGAGGCATTCATTTATATCGGCTGTCTGTATATCACTGTCATCTACCCGTGAAAAACCTTTAAGATCCATGACAATTTTTTTGACCCGCTCGCAGCCGTCTAAAGATTCGTTTATAAGATCATTTATATCGGTCATAATAAAGTCTATCTTCAGAAGATGGCGACTCTCGGCAGTCTCGGCAGCCTGACCGCTTTCCTTCATACGTTCTTCCAGGGCAGCGATAAAGGTGGAAATCTTAGCCATATATTTTTTCATGGTGTTGATATTACTGCCGATAAAGGCTACAGGATTGTTTATCTCATGGGCTACTCCGGCGGCGAGAAGGCCGATGGATGCCATTTTTTCCTGTTGCAGCATATGGCTTTCAGCTGCCTTTAATTCTTCATAGGCCCGGGTGAGTTCGTGGTTTTTAGAAACCAGCATATGCATTAGGCTGTTAAATTCCTCATTAATCTGTGATACCGGATCTTGGACACGCTTTTGGTAATAGAGACATTGGGCGCAGAGTTCTTTTTTAGTGGCAAAATCGCCCTGTCGCTCACCGTAGCATAATAATGTCCCAGATACCAGCCAGCAACGGGCCTTCTCAACCCCATAGCAGGGGCAATCCGAACTAACGCATTCCAGCTCTTCATAGCAGCTTTTCGGGGTGCCGTCCAAGGGTTCAACGACGAATTTCCCGGCGTTGGCCAATTTAATCAGCTGGGAAATTTTATCTAAGGCCGTCTGTAGCTGGCGGCGTTCCTTCTCTATCTTCTGATTCTGGAACTTCAACTTGTCGTTTATCATCTTTACCTCGCTTATATCACTCAAGGTGATGACGAACATGGGGTGGCCGCCCTCCTCGACACCATAAATTCTGACATAGAAGAAACGTCCGGCGGTCTCGTGCTTATATTCAAAGCTCTCAGCTATTAGGTTTCTGGCTTCTATATTCAGGCCTGGATACAACTGGTTAATATTACTGTCTAAGAGACTGGAGTAGCCAAGGCCGGTAAATTCAGCCACCGGGTTATTGCAGCGTTGCACTATAAGCTCCGCGTCGGTCAGAATAAGCATGTCATCCACGCAGTCAATGGTCATTTCCCATTGCCGTTTAGCGTGTTCCACACTCTTCAGCAGTTCCTTCTGCTCCTGATGCTCGCGTTTTAACTCCGTATTTTTAGCCGCCAGTTCCAGCCTTATGGCGCGTTTTTCGTTGATGACGAGGTCTATTTTTTTTAATAAAATTAAAGCGGTAAGGGATGAAAAAATCAAAAATACAAGTTGGTGATGATCAATAAAAGGGGCGACTATATAAATAATCAACGCTCCAACGATTATGACGGTCAGGAGATAATAGAGTTCCTGGGTTTTGAATAGTTTCATAATAATTCCGGTGCGGCATAAAATATTTATCACAGCCTATTCTGGACAAAGATAAAACGATGGACTACTTTGTCGGAATAACAGTAATATTCTGCTTTTAAAAATGTCATATTGTCAAGTAAAAATACGAGGAATATATGAAAACTTTTGACGAGTTGTTAGACAAGGCCACGGCTATTCACGGTCATATCTGTGCTGGGCAGGTGATTGGCGTCCGGCTGGCCATGCTGGGGCTTAAACTGATTGGTATAGATGATCCCCAAGGGGTGGATCGTAAAAAGTTCTATGTTCTGGTGGAGATTGACCGTTGTGCCACTGATGCCATTCAGACCGTTACCGGCTGCAGCCTGGGTAAACGTTCCATGAAATGGTTGGATCACGGTATTATGGCTGCCAGCTTTGTTAATCTTGAAGATGGCCGGGCGGTGCGTATTCTGGCCCGTGAGGAATCAAGAAAACTGGCTGGGAAGTATTGTCCGGAGATCAAGGAAAAATACCAGCAACAATTGGCCGCCTACAGGATAATGCCGGAAGAGGAGCTTTTCTACATCCAAAAGGTAAGGATTAAGGTACCGGCCTGCGATATGCCGGGCCGCCCTCAATGCCGGGTACAATGCGCCAGTTGCGGTGAATGGGTGCAAGACTCCCGGCACATAGAGCAAAACGGGAAATTGTTATGTAAAAATTGCGCTCATGGCGCTTATTTCGAGGTGATTTGAGATGAGAAAGAGTGTGCCGGTTGAGGAGGCGGTGGGCATGGTTCTGCCCCACGATATTACCGAAATCAGACGTAATGAATTTAAAGGACAGGCCTTTAGAAAGGGACATATTATCCAACCGGAAGATGTGGAGCATTTAAAGCGTCTTGGCAAGGAACATATATATGTGCTGACCTTGAGCCCTTCTGATATTCACGAAAATGAGGCCGCTGTCCTCCTCGCCGCCGCCATCGGCGGCTTTGGGGTTAAGCAGAGTAAAGAGGCTGTGGAGGGTAAGATAAGTTTACTTGCTGCTCATGACGGACTCTTAAAGGTCGATCGCCATGCCCTCTATAAATTAAATATGGCCGGTGAGGTCATGTGTGCCACTCTGCACAATAATCGAGTAGTGGAAAAAGGGCAGCAGGTGGCCGCCACCCGGCTTATTCCTTTAGTATCTCAACGAGACATAGTGGAGGGGGCGGTGAAGGCCGCTCCCAATGAAGGTATTGTTCGGGTGGTGACTATTCCAAAAGTCAAGGCCGGTCTGGTTATTACCGGTAATGAGGTCTTTCACGGTCGGATCAAGGATGCCTTTGAACCAGTCCTCAGAGCCAAGCTCAAGGAAATTGGCTCTGAAGTGATAACGGTACGTTTTGCCCCGGATGATGCCGAAATTATTGCCGCCGAAATTAAAAACTGTTTAAGCATGGGGGCGCAGCTTGTGGTCACTTCCGGCGGTATGTCAGTTGATCCGGATGATGTAACGAGAGAGGGGATCAAGGCGGCGGGAGCTGAAAATATTGTTTATGGCACCCCGGTACTGCCCGGTGCCATGTTTCTCTCCGGGGTCATTGGTCAAGTGCCGGTGCTGGGCCTGCCTGCCTGCGGGATGTTTCATCGTATAACCATTTTTGATCTTATACTGCCCAGAGTTTTATGCGGTGAAAAAATCACAAGAGAGGATTTTGCCGTTCTTGGCCACGGCGGTCTGTGCCAGAACTGCGAGACCTGCCGTTATCCGGTTTGTGGCTTTGGTAAATAAAGAAGGTGTTCTATAGCCGTTACCGTAAATTTTAAATTCCCTCTTTACAAGGTGGAAGAAAAATTCATATAATTTCATAACTATTCAGCAGCACCTCTTCTTTGCCTATTTTTGCTTTCTCGCAAAATATGCTTCGAAATCAAAAATGAACAGGAAAGCGTAGACCCTAAATCCGAGGCACTTCTGAATAGTTATATTTTAGAGTTGAGGCTGTTTTTTTACCATCACTGAATACTTACAGAATTTTTTAGATATCTTGTTGAACAAGTTTTAATTAAACGGAGGGGAACATGGCAAAAGGTAACATGACCATAGGCAAACAGATTAGCATTGGATTCAGCGCTCTGCTGATTATTTTTCTCGTTGTCGCTGTTGTTACTCCGAGGGACATTAATCAAATTATCAGCAATGCCAAAAAGATAATCCAGAGTAACCGCTTAGATGCCAGGTTGGCCGAGATTGAGATTGAACATCTGAACTGGGTTACCAAGCTGGACGCCTATCTAACCGATCCGACAATTACTACCCTGAATATCGAAACGGACGATCACAAATGTGCCTTTGGTAAATGGCTTTACGGCCCCGGCCGCCGGCAGGCGGAACGTTTTGAGCCCAGCCTGGCTCCTTTGTTCAGCAAGATTGAAATTGCTCACGCGGCTCTCCATAAAACCGCTATTGCCATTGATGACGAGGGTTCAGACGCGGCCGGTAAACAACGGGCCATGAAAATTTTTCACCAACAGACCATCCCCGACCTCCATAATGTCCAGAATATCCTGCACGAGATAAGAGATGAAGCCAAAAATAATACCATGAGCGACGAGGTTATGCTCAAGACGGCAGCTTCCACTCGCACCACTTTAATCAGCTTAATAGTAATTGCCATTTTATTGGGTGTTATTATCGCCTTTTTTATCAGCCGTCGAATCACCTTGGTTTTAAAAGGTCTGGCCGGTGAGTTGAATGAAAGTGCCTATAGTTTGTCGTCATCTTCCGGAGAGATATCAACCAGCAGCCAGACCCTGGCCGATGGTGCCTCGCAACAGGCCTCGGCGGTGGAGGAGATTTCCGCCTCCATGGAGGAAATCTCCGCCATGACTAAGCGTGACGCCGAGAACTCGGCTCAATCAAATAGTCTTATGCGCCAGACCAATAAAGTAATTCATGAGGCGGAACAGGCCATGAAAAATGTTATCTCCTCCATGAACGAAATAAACGCCGCCAGTAACGAGACCCAAAAAATCATAAAAACCATTGATGAAATTGCTTTCCAGACCAATCTTCTGGCCTTAAATGCCGCTGTTGAGGCGGCGAGAGCCGGTGAGGCCGGGGCGGGGTTTGCGGTGGTAGCCGAAGAGGTGCGCAGCTTAGCAATGCGTTCCGCTGAGGCCGCCAAAAATACCGCCAGCCTCATTGCCGCCACTGTGGAGCATGTAAAAACCGGCTCAAAGCTGGTACAAAACACCAACGAGTATTTTGTCAAAGCCAATGAGTCGGCATCGAAGATTGGAATTTTGCTGGAAGAAAACTCTTCCTCAGCTAACGAACAGGCCCAGGCCATTGAGCAGGCCACCGTCGGCCTGACGGAAATTGATAATGTTACCCAGCGCAATGCCGCCAGCTCCGAGGAGGAGGCCGCCGCCGCCATGGAGTTAAATAATCAGGTTAATGCCATGCGGCAGATTGTGACAAGATTAGCTGCCATGGTTGGCGGTGAGGCGCTGTCGTTAGAGGCCAGCGGAACTTATAAAGCGGCAGGGGCGGCCAATAAACCGTTAGTCCGCCCGGTGGTATCCCAGAGTCGGGTCAAGGCCTTGCCAGTTGCAAAGCCGGCAACAAACCCCGTCCACGGAAGCAAAAACGCTGCTAAGGCGGCAACTCCCAATGATATCATCCCCATGGATGAAGATGACGATTTCGAGGATTTTTAGATTTTTAACTCGTTAACTGCCTTCCTGCTCTCAAATTTTTAAATGGGTGGGAGGCAGAACGTTTTATCGCTTCTCCTTTTCCTTCCGGACGGCTCAGTAAAGCGGTGTAAAAGTAAATTTTTGTCCACCCACCGTTGCCTCGAACATCAAGCCGCTTTTGGCTCTGGTGAAGATGGCCACCGAGTTATTATAATCGGCATCAATCGAGGCTCCAGCGGTTACCGCTACCGCAGATACCTGAGCGTCAAAGGTAAAGCCGTTGTCTATAAAGCGGTTTAAGGCATATTTATCCTTAAAGAAGACCAACTCACTATAGATCTGGCCGCCAATCTGGGGGCCAATGGTAATCTGGGCCATGCTTGAAGTACCGATTAATTTGTTGTGTTTATAGACCTCCCCCTTACCGTAAGCCCCGCCAATATAGAACCCTCCTTTCCCAACATTGGGGAATACGGCATAACCATAGGCCTTGTCAAAGAATACTTTTAGGCGAGGGACGTTACTTTTGAAGGCGGCAATTGTTCTCGTCACCTCGGAGTTTTTAATATTTTGCTGAGAGGCGGTTTTGGCCGGAATGGGGTTCCAGCCAGCTCCGGCAAATGAGGGATAAAGCAGGGCCGCAGAGAAAACTATTATAGATAATTTCTTTTTCATGATTTTTCCTTTTTGATTCAGTTGTGTCCGGTCAGAGTTTTGCATTAAACTTTTTCTCTTGCACCAAGGGACTGAATTTTGTTCGCGTTTTTGGGACGAAAATTATTTTGTTCCCTAATAGAAAGTCTATTGTTATTAACGCAATTTCTAAGCCTGATATTACTGCTTCTGGTTTTTTTTTTGTAATTTCAGCGTAATATTTGAAACGAATTTTTAATCTTCGTTGCCTTAAAATTATGCTGCTGATCGACAGTCAAGTTTGAGTGCTGCGATTGTGCGCCGCAGGCCGGCGGCTGTTGATACTAAAGGATGGTAACCAAGATCATGTTCAGCCGCCTTGATGGAAAACCAATGTGATTTTGCCAGCTGCAGGGCCATGAATCTGGTCATTAACGGTTCCTGGCGGATTCTCAGTCCGTGATAGATAAACTCCAGCCCTGCCCCAATGGTATAGGCCGCTCGAAAGCTTATTTTTTTGCGCACCGGCGACAGACCTGCCTGCTCCAGGAGCTGGTTAATCCAGTCCCAGAGATTAACCGGCTGCCCCTGGGAGATGAAATAGGCCCGTCCGGCTGCCGAAGCGCCCTGGCATAAATTTCTGGCGGCCAGGATATGGGCCTCGGCCACGTTATCAATATAGCTTATATCAACCATATTATCCCCCCCCCCTACTTGAACCAAGCGGCCGCGGCGGGCTCGCTCCAGAATCCGGGGAATAAGATGATTGTCACCCGGCCCCCAGATCAAATGGGGGCGAAGGGCGGTGGTTTTAAGACCTGTCCCATTGGCCGTTAGTACCATCTTTTCAGCCGCCGCCTTACTAACCGCGTAATAGCAGAGAAATTTTTCAGCGTAAGGCGCTGTTTCATTTACCCCGGCAAGATCATGTTCAGCAAAGACCACACTGGGGCTGGAGGTATGGATAAGGCGTTTTATACCATTTACTTCACAGGCCTTGATAACATTTTTGGTACCCTGCAGATTTATGGCATAATATTCCTGCTTTGAACCCCAGATTCCCGCCTTGGCAGCTATATGAAAGATGGTGTCACAGCCCCGCGCCGCCTTAATAACTGTTGCTGGTGAACAAACATCACCCCGCACCTGCCTGATGCCGGGATCATCAAGATCGGGGTAATAATGCCGTCCCAGGATCACCGGTTTAATATTCAAGGTAAGCAGTCGTTTGACAACGGCCCGGCCCACAAAGCCGCCGCCCCCGGTAATCAGAACCTGACGCATGAGGCTATGATTCGGCATTATTCACCGCTTTACGCAGGGCCTTGATATGAACATGACCGGCGTAATGGAGAGAACTCTTGCCGGATATGGGGTCAAAGGCGCTGGGATCGGCGGCACAGAAATATTGTACCTCCCGGCCGATTACCGGCAAGGCCTCAGCCACCGGCAGACCAATAACCTTGGCGGCCGCCTTCCAGGTTGCCCCGCAAGAGGCCCCCCGTTCTATCCGGATGGCGGCAATCAAGCCGTCTTCTAAATCTACCTCAAATTCAGGTACCCCGAATTGTTCACCATAGGCCCCCAAGTCGGCGTGCCGCCCCAGGCCGCAACAGGTAAAAGGGGTCAGGGCATTTTCTGTCTTAGTGCCGGAGGCAATAATGGGAATCCCCTTCCGGCAGCAGATGGAGGCTATATAATCGGTTAGATCAGGATGCTTGATAAAACAAAGCACGAGATCAGCCTTAAAATTATCATCAATAAAATCCTCTGGTTCAGGGATAAAGTCTGGTAAGGGCTGATCTATATTTATTGTTCGGCAGATCTCAATATCATGGCCATAGCGTTTGATACCGGCGATTTTATCCTGACCGCAATGACGGTATTCAAAGACGACAATACGGGTGATGTTAGATTTTTTGTTTTGAGATTTAAGATTCATTATAGAAAACACTCCCTGTAGGTTGGTGTTGAGCGTAGCGAAACCCAACAATATTGACACTGCAGGAGTTGCCATTTAATGTGATTTAAGCATATATTCATTAGAAAATGAATAAAAAACGGTGAAACTTCAGCTCTTGGCTTTTTGTTTACTGCTGATGGTATCTGAATCAAGCTTGATTATCGGCAAAGATGCAAAATCTCGCTGATGGTATCGGTATTGTACTCCGGCAGCCGCCATATCTTGGCCTGGGCCTGGGCGTTAGCCGCCAATTCGGGGATGGCGCCTTCGCTGATTTCAAGCTCTGTGAGCGTTAGCGGGCACCCTACCCTGCTAATCCAGGCCCGCAGATTTTGGAGACCATGCCGCGCCCGCTCCGTAACCCCGCCCTCGCCGATATTAAATATGCGGGCCGCGAACTGGGCGAATTTTTCCGGCCTTTGCGCTAAGCGCCATTCCATCCAGGCCGGAATTACCACGGACAGGCCTGCCCCGTGCGGGACATTAAACAGAGCGCTCATGCTATGTTCAATAAGGTGCATGGGAAAACCGGTAATCCCCAGCCCAGCCCTGGCCCAGCCATTTAAGGCCAGGGTGGCGCCCCACATGAGGTTGGCCCTGGCCTCATAGTTGTCGGACTCGGCCAGGGCCGCTTCGCAGGCCTCCATAATATTGATAATCAGGCCCTCCATGAAACGATCCTGAATAGCGGTATTGTGGCCGGAGGCGTTGAAATAGGACTCTAATATATGGGCGATGGCATCCACTGCCCCGTAGGCCGTATAATCAGCCGGGACGCTGAAGGTCAGGGTTGGGTCAAGAATAGAGAAGCGGGGGCAGATTTTTTTGTTACCGGCCCCCAGCTTGAGGCGTTTTTCATCATTGGTCAGAACCATGCCGCCGTTCATCTCCGAACCTGAGGCGGCCAGGGTCAGGACACAGCCCACGGGTAGAGGGGTGGTGATTCCTTTTTTGGCAGTGAAGAATTTCCAGACATCGTGCTTGACCACCGCTCCGGCGGCAATGGCCTTGGCGCTGTCAATCACACTGCCGCCGCCGGCGGCGATGATTACTTCTACCGCATGCTTTTTGGCCAGTTCAACCCCTTGCCGGACATGAGAAAGAATCGGATTTGAACTTACCCCGCCGTGTTCAATAATCTCAACTCCGCTGTCTTGCAGATAACCACAAATCCGCTGGTGCAGATTGTTGCGTTTCAGGCTCTGACGGCCATAGACCAGCAGGGCCTTGCGGCCCAGGGCGATAGTTTCCTGGCCCAGGAGAGGTAAGGTGTCCCGGCCAAAAATAATCTTGGTGGGCGATTCAAGAACAAAATTTTCCATCTTTGGTTAACTCCCTCGTCATACCGCACAAAAACAACAGGCCAATTCAATATATTCTCTTACTGTCAGTTGATCAGGCCGCCGCTGCTCGGAAATTCCGGCCTTATGTAAAATGAGACGCACAGCGCTTTTATCACGGCCTCCTGCTCCGGTGAGGGCATTCAGCATGGTCTTTCTCCTCTTGCCAAAGGCGGCCTTGACCAACATCTTCAATATCTTGAGGCTGTGAGCCGGGAGCCCTTTTATTTCCGCGCTCGGTGGATTAAATCGTATTCGTACTACCATGGAGTCCACCTTGGGACGGGGATGAAAATTTTCCGGGCCAATTTTTAACAACGGTTCCACTACAGCGCATGAACCAAGGAGTACGGAGAGTACGCCGTACTCTTTCGTGGCCGGCCGGGCGCTGATCCGTTCCGCCACCTCCTTCTGGAGCATGAGTACGGCGTAATCCACCACCTCATGGCAGTCTAATAACTTGAACAAGAG